>NZ_JASLCE010000031.1 GCF_030146175.1 Flavobacterium sp.
CGCTTTCGATCTTTTAGGCCGTAAAATCGATGAATACAAAAACACCAATGAAAACGATATCATATTGAAAAACGTTAAAAAATCGTCCAGCGTGGTACTCTTAAAAATCACATTGGAAAACGGCGCTACCATAGACCGAAAAACGATTTTCTAAACACTTAACAACATTTCAAGACAAATCCCCTGTTTACTCAGGGGATTTTTATTTTGTAACAAACCGACTTTATTTCGTTTTGTTTCAAACAAAATAATCTTTTGGAATGATACGTCAAACTCCTCGATCCAAACACTTTTTCGCATGTATTTTTATACAAAAAAACCTTGTAAAAAGCAAAAAACAAACCATCTAAATTTCCGAATCTAAAAAATCGATAACCATCAGAAAAACAATACAAATCAAAAAAAAGGCTGTATTACAAAAGGTCATCTTATCGACAAAAATGCACTTTATCGATTAAACGGAAACCTTCATCGAAATTCGGTTCCGAGACACCTTCTGTCTGCTTCTTAGTACATATTTTCGCACCGTAAAAATAACCCCAAAGATTTTTTATTATGTTAATTCGCCCCCGATTTACTTTTAAAATTGAAAACTTATTCAACTCAAAAAGCAACCTACTTTCGTTACTGCTTTTATTAGTTTGCGCTACCGGATTCAGTCAGGTAAGCAACTATACTTTTTCAGAAAGCACATCAAATTATACAGCTATTACCGGTGCAACAAATGCTATTAACAGCAACTGGGACGACAATGTTACGGCAAACAATATTCCAATTGGTTTTACATTTAACTTTAACGGAGCCAACTATACAACCTGTTCGGTAAACTCAAACGGGTTTATCACATTCGGAACAACACTTTCTGCAAATACAGAATCTAGCCCGATATCATCCAATACCGGATATGCCGGTGCGGTAAGTGCTGTGGGAGTTGACCTTGTAAACAACGGAAATGCAATTATCTACAAAACGATTGGAAGCGCACCTAACCGTGTTTTTGTGGTGCAGTGGACAAATGCTGAGCGTAGCGCCCGTGGGGGGGATTTTAACTTCCAGATCCGTTTAAGCGAAACAACGAATGTTGTGTCCATTTCGTATGGTTCTTGTGACCCATCAAACAACAACAATGTAAATGTTCAGGTTGGTTTAAGAGGAGCCAACAACAACGATTATAACAACAGATCCCTTTCAAATAACAATACTTGGGCGGGAAATACATCTGCCGGAACATCAAATAGTGCGACCGTAAGAACACGTAACAACGTATATCCAAATACAAACCTTTTATATACCTGGACTCCAGTAGTAGCTTGTGTGGCTCCTACCGCACAACCTACAGGACTTACGCTAAGCAGCATCGGAGTTAATTCTATGAATGGTTCGTTTACCGCAGCATCGCCAGCTCCGGATAATTATCTTGTGATCGCCAATACAACCGGTACTGCGCCAACACCTGCAAATGGAACGAATTATACTATTGGACAAAACCTGGGTAGCACAAATATTGTAATCGACAACGACGGCAATACTACTTTTAGCGCTACAGGACTTTCGGCCAATACAACCTATTATTTCTTTGTATACTCTTTTAACTCAAACTGTACAGGAGGTACAAAATACAGAACTACTTCTCCTTTAACCGGAAATGCTAAAACATTAGTATACTGTACAGCAACATCAACATCAAGCAATTACTATATCTCAAGTTTTAAAACAACCGGAGCGATTTCAGACGCTGTAAACAACAATTCAGGTTACAGTACTTCTGGATATGGTGATTTCACCAATTTAGACGCAGTACAGCAAATTGCCGGTGGTGATCTTAATATCAGCGTGGTTCTTACCGGACCTGATAAGCAATTTGTTAGTGCTTGGGTTGACTGGAACAAAAACAACGATTTCACAGATAGCGGCGAGAATGTTTATAGCTCAAGTCTAAATATTTTATCAACTACTTTCGGATTTGTAATCCCTGCAGGGACTACTCCAGGGAACTACCGCCTACGTATTCGTTCTGCTAATGGCGCTAATGGTACTGTACTTTCTCCTTGTGGTAGCTATACAAATGGAGAAACCGAAGATTACATCCTTACAGTTATTGCCGATTGTCCGGCAAAAATCCTTACTGCACCAACGGTAGAATCTTGTGGTGAAGGTCCTGTAACCTTAACTGTAACAGGATCGGCAGGCGTTACTTCTTATCGGTGGTATAACAGCGAAATCGGTGGTTCTCCTATTGCAGGTGCAACATCGGCAAGTTATACAACGCCTTCACTAATGATGTCGACAACGTATTATGTTACCGCTGTAAACGGTTCTTGCGAATCGCTGGTTCGAAGAGCAATTACTGCTAAAATCAAACCGGTACCGAATATTACAATCACACCTTCTTCTCCGGAAATTTGTGGTGATGATAACTTTGTACAGATTGCTGCCGCAGGTAGTACGGAATTGGTAGAACTTTTTAACGAAAATTTCGAAGGCAGTGGGTTGGGTCTTTTTACCAAATCCGGTACTGGCACAACTGCTACTACTGAATGGCAACAAAAAACAAGTATTTATACCACTACAACGGCTAACTGGAAACCAGCGATCAATTCGAGTACAGGAACTACCGGAAATAAATTTGCATTCACAACTGCTGATGTATCCGGTAATGGAAAAGACATTATTTTAACGACTACAAACTCTTATAATACTTCAACTTTCCTGGATTTGACCTTAACGTTCCGTCAGTATTATTCGTACTATGGAAATGGTGAAAGTGCTACTGTTCAAGTTTCAAAAGATAATGGAGCAACATGGGGCAATGTGGTTAGCTACACAAACAGTCAGGGTGCGCCAAGTCGATTTGTAAATACTATTATTTACTTGAATGACTATATCGGAGTAAGCAATTTAAAAATCAGATTCCGTTACCAGGCAGGTTATTGCGATGGATGGGCTATCGACGACGTAATTTTATCCGGACACCGTCCGTTAACATCTAACTTTACCTGGTCGGGTGCAACTATCGATGCCTATATCGATGCAAACGGAACAACACCGTATACTAATCAGGCTGTAAACACTGTATACATCAAACCGTCTACAGCACAATTAGAAGTAAGCAACTGGTCCTTTACGGCTAACGTTCAGTTAACTAATGGTTGTACTGCTTCTAAACCGGTGAGTGTAACTAACAAATCGAAAGTATGGCAAGGTAATAATGGCAACTGGAATGATCCGAACAACTGGTTACCGGTAGGAGTTCCTACAAGTGATAACTGTGTGATCATTAAACCAACAAGCAATTCCTCAACCATCAATGGAACCAACTATGAAGCGCAGGCTAAAACCTTAACAGTTCGTACCAACGGTCGTTTAGACATCCCGGCTACTAACGGAATCAAAGTGGTTAATAAAATTGACGTAAAAAATAACGGTACCTTAAACGTAGATAATAACGCCAGTATCGTACAGGTAGACAATGTAGCCAATTCCGGAAATGTAAACATCAGACGTACAACAAAACCGATGTATCGTTATGATTTCACCTACTGGAATTCACCGGTAACATTAGCTTCCGGCTATACATTAGCGATGTTATCACCAAACACATTGGGTGACAAATACATGAAATGGCAACCAACAATCGGTGGTGGTTACGGAAACTGGATTAGCGTAAGTAATACTACAGCTATGGATCCAAGAATGGGTTATATCGTAAGAGCGCCACAAACGTTCGATCTTAATCCAAACAACAGAACTACCTATACGGCTACTTTCGTAGGAACGCCAAACAATGGGGATGTTACAATACCAATTGCTATCGGAACAGATGCTAACGTAGGTGGTGGTGTAACTGTAGATGATGATCAATGGAACTTGATCGGAAATCCATATGCATCCGCTATCGATGTGGTGTCTTTCCTTACAGACAACACCAACAAAACATTAGTAGATGGTACGGTTTATATCTGGACGCACAATACCCCTATAGGTAACACAAATCCTAGCCCGTTCTATGGTACGTATTCGTATAACTATACGGCTGCTGATTATGCTACGGTAAATAAATTCGGAGCAACAGCAACAGCTGCAACAGGCGGAAGCAAACCAACCCAGTATATTGCATCCGGACAGGCTTTCTTCGTAAAAGGTTTAGCCAACGGAAATGCGAAGTTTACAAACAGTATGCGTGTTACTGGTAAGAATGATAATTTCATGAAAAACGGTGGTACATCAATCAACCCGGAAACACAATCGGTTGCCGGTGGTGAATCGGAAAAACACCGTATCTGGTTGAATTTAGCAAATGAAAACGGTGCTTTTAGCCAAATATTAGTAGGATATGATGAAGAGGCAACTATGGATTTTGACAGAGGTCTTGACGGACAGGCTTTCGGTGGAAACGGTGTAACCCTCTACTCGACTATTCCGGATATGAACCTTACAATTCAGGCACGTCCGTTACCATTTAACCAAGCCGATCAGATTCCATTAGGTTTCAATGCAAGCGCTCAGAATACCTACCAAATCGGAATTGATCATTTAGATGGAATTTTCGATACGCATGCGATCTACCTGGAAGATAAAACTACCAATACGATCCACGATTTAAGAACAGCTCCTTACTCGTTCACATCGGCTGCTGGTACGTTTGACAATCGTTTTGTATTGCGTTTCAACAACGGTACATTAGGAAACGGTGACTTTAGCCTTGAAAATGGTATCAAAGTATTACGTGGAAACGAACTGGCTGTAAACTCGGCTAACGAAAGAATCAAAAACATCACTGCATTCGATGTTTTAGGACGAAAAATTGACGAGTATAAAAATGTAGGTGAAAACGAAATCGCCTTGAAAAATGTAAAAAAATCATCTAGTGTTGTTCTTTTAAAAATCACACTTGAAAACGGAGCTACTGTAGATCGCAAAACGATTTTCTAATACCCTCCGAATAAAAAAAAATAACCCCGATGATCGATCATCGGGGTTATTTTTTTTTCAGATACTTTATAAAATGCCAAAATGGTCGTTTCGACAGATAATCCGGATTGGCTTCATTCGCATAAGCTTCCCGTTCAAAACTGATATTCCGATAAGCCGTATGCCGATTGCCATACTGCCGCCATCGGATCAGGAACTCAATTCCGTACCAGATAAAAAAAGGAAGCAACACAAGTTCCAATTGTTGCCGGATATGGATTTTCTCATGATTCAGGAATACGGTGTCTTTTTTATCCTCCTTCCTCACAACAAACACAAAAGGAAAAACGGTAATGCCCCGAAACCCTTTTGGCGTTAAATATTTTAATACAAGTACAATCATTAACGGTAAAGTTCCTAAATTTGTCCGTATGGACAACCAAAATACTAAAAATAAATTAATCCCCGGAGAAGACTATTATTTGTCTCCGGAAGGCTATAAAGTATTTACCGAAGCCTTTCATTTAAAAAGAGGCTATTGCTGTAAAAACGGATGCCGTCATTGTCCGTATGGATTCAACAAAAACACCGGAACGATAAAAAAATAAAAAATGGATGCCATTTTAGTCCGCTATAAGATCAAAATTTACAAATCCTACCACAGGTCGGATATCCGCTATCCATAGCCGGGAATTTCCTGCGCATTTTTATCATTTTATAATACACGAAATTCACATAACAATCATGACGTTTCAAGAACAGATTTTAGAAGGAATCCCTTCTGTTTTACCACAACCAAAACCGTACGAAAGCACTATAAACCACGCGCCAAAGCGTAAAGAAATATTAACCGACGACGAGAAAAAACTGGCACTAAAAAATGCCTTGCGTTATTTCGAACCCGAACACCATGCCGAATTGATCAAAGAATTTTCGGATGAGTTGGAAACCTACGGCCGTATCTATATGTACCGCCTTCGTCCGGATTACAAAATGTATGCCCGACCGTTATCCGAATATCCGGGTAAATCCGATCAGGCCAAAGCCATCATGTTAATGATCCAGAATAACCTGGATTATGCCGTGGCACAACATCCACATGAATTGATCACCTATGGTGGTAATGGCGCTGTTTTTAGCAACTGGGCACAATACCGCTTGACCATGAAATACCTGGCCGAAATGACCAACGAACAAACGCTGGTGATGTATTCCGGTCACCCGATGGGATTATTCCCTTCACACCCGGAAGCTCCGAGAGTGGTGGTTACCAACGGTATGATGATCCCGAATTATTCCAAACCGGACGATTGGGAACGTTTTAATGCCTTAGGTGTTACCCAATACGGTCAGATGACAGCCGGTAGTTATATGTATATCGGTCCACAGGGAATTGTTCACGGAACTACGATTACCGTATTGAATGCCGGGCGAAAAATCGCTAAAAACGGCGAAGATCTGGCTGGTAAAGTTTTCGTAACTTCCGGTTTGGGCGGAATGAGTGGTGCGCAACCTAAAGCCGGTAATATCGCCGGATGTATCACCGTTTGTGCCGAAGTAAATCCAAAAATCACCCACATCCGTCATTCACAGGGATGGATCAATGAGGTGATCGAAAACATTGATGAACTGATCAGCCGTGTTCGCAAAGCACAACAAAACAAAGAAGTCGTTTCTATTGCCTACCTTGGGAACGTGGTAGACGTTTGGGAGCGTTTTTACGACGAAAATATTTATATCGATTTAGGCTCCGATCAGACCTCCTTACACAATCCGTGGGCGGGTGGCTACTACCCTGCCGGAATTTCCTTTGAAGACGCCAACGCCATGATGGCCAACGAACCGGTGCTATTTAAAGAAAAAGTACAGGAGACCTTACGCCGACATGCGGCAGCGATCAATAAACACACAGCCAAAGGCACCTATTTCTTCGACTATGGAAATGCCTTCCTTTTGGAAAGTTCCAGAGCCGGTGCCGATGTAATGGCGCCAAACGGTATCGATTTCAGATATCCAAGCTATGTTCAGGACATTATGGGGCCAATGTGCTTTGACTATGGTTTCGGACCATTCCGTTGGGTTTGTACTTCCGGAAATCCGGACGATTTAGCCAAAACAGATGCTATCGCCTGTCAGGTTTTGGAAGAAATGATGCAAACCGCTCCTATCGAAATCCAACAGCAGATGGCCGATAATATCCGTTGGATCAAAGGCGCACAGGAAAACAAACTGGTGGTTGGTTCGCAGGCGCGTATTTTGTATGCCGATGCCGAAGGACGTACCAAAATTGCCGAAGCCTTTAATCAGGCGATTGCCCGTGGCGAAATCGGATATGTGGTTTTAGGACGTGATCACCACGATGTATCCGGTACCGATTCCCCTTATCGCGAGACATCCAACATCTATGACGGTTCCCGTTTTACAGCCGATATGGCCATTCATAACGTAATCGGTGACAGTTTCCGAGGCGCTACCTGGGTATCCATTCACAACGGTGGTGGCGTTGGATGGGGCGAAGTAATTAACGGTGGATTTGGCATGGTTCTTGACGGTACTAAAGAAGCATCAAAACGTTTAGAATCAATGCTTTTCTGGGATGTAAACAACGGGATTGCCAGAAGAAGCTGGGCGCGAAACGAAGGCGCAGTTTTTGCCATTAAAAGAGCCATGGAATCGCAACCTTTACTAAAAGTGACCATCCCGAATCTTGTTGATGAATCATTATTTTAGTTAATCATAAAAACCTAATTACATTATGAAAGCAATAAAATACCTTCCGATACTACTGCTCTTGGTCATCAGCTCTTGCAGCTCCGTTAGAGTAGCATCCGATTTTGATAACAGAACCGACTTTAGTCAGTATAAAACCTATGCCTTTCATAAAGATGGAATCGATAAAGTTGAGATTTCCGATTTAGACAAACGACGTATCCTTCGCGCCATTGACGATCAGATGACCGCCAAAGGCTTTACAAAAAGCGACAATCCGGATATGTTGGTTAATATTTTTACCAAATCCAGCGAACAGGTTAACGTGAGCCAGTTCAATACCGGTTGGGGTTGGGGATATGGCTACGGATGGGGCTGGGGCGGACCGAGTTACAGCACCGTTAGTACCACTACCGAAGGAACCCTTTATATCGACCTGATTGATGCCCGTAAAAAAGAATTGATCTGGCAAGGTATCGGAACCGGTGTTTTAACGCGAAACCGTGAGAAAAAAGAAGAACGCATCAACGAATTTGTTTCTAAAATTCTGATGCAGTTTCCACCGCAAAAAAAATAATGTAATTCACTATAAAACTAAAAAGCCTACCCTATGCGTAGGCTTTTTTATCACTATCATGAACGATATCAGCACTTTCGAAGACGTACAAGCACTGGTCGATACTTTCTACGGAAAAGTACAGCAGGACGATTATATCGGACCGATTTTCAATAGTAAAATACAAGATCGCTGGCCGGAACATCTGGCCAAAATGTACCGGTTCTGGGAAAGCATTTTACTGGATAACCATACCTATTCCGGCCGACCTTTCCCGCCACACGCATTTTTACCCGTAGACGCCACGCATTTTAACCGTTGGCTTACCCTATTTACCGCTACGGTCGATTCCCTTTTTGTCGGACCAATCGCCGAGGAAGCCAAAGAAAGGGCTGCAAAAATGGCAGCCATGTTTCATTATAAAATAGAATACATTAAAAATAACGCAATATAATTCCGGGATTGAAATTCCAATTGCTAACTCCCTAAAGATTTCGTAATTTTACACCAAACAGCAACAATTTTTAATCATGAATCCATCGTTTGAAACCAATCCCTTAATTGAGCGCTTACCCAAGCATCTGAAGCAATTTATCAAACCACAGGATTATGACGAGTATACTCCGATTAATCAGGCCGTTTGGCGCTATGTGATGCGTAAAAATGTGGATTACCTCGGAAAAGTAGCCCACAGCTCGTATCTGGATGGTCTTCGCCAGACGGGAATTTCTATCGAAAGTATCCCGAATATGTACGGTATGAACCGTATCCTAAAAGAAATCGGTTGGGCCGCTGTTGCCGTAGACGGTTTTATCCCACCCAATGCTTTTATGGAATTTCAGGCGTATAACGTACTCGTTATTGCGTCCGATATCCGTCAGCTGGAACATATCGAATATACACCTGCTCCCGATATTATTCACGAAGGAGCCGGCCACGCCCCTATTATTGCCAATCCGGAATATGCCGAATACCTGCGTCGTTTTGGTGAAATTGGTTGTAAAGCCATTTCATCGGCACGGGATTACGAAATGTATGAAGCGATTCGTTTGCTTTCGATTTTGAAAGAAGCCGAAGGTACACCGCAAAACGAAATCGAAGCCGCTGAAAAGCGTGTCGACGAGTTACAAAACGATATGGGTGAATTGTCCGAAATGGCACAAATCCGAAACTTACACTGGTGGACCGTGGAATACGGTTTAATCGGAACCGTAGACAATCCAAAAATCTATGGCGCCGGACTTCTTTCCTCTATTGGAGAAAGTGCCTGGTGTATGACCGATAATGTAAAGAAAATCCCATACGATATCAGTGCGGCCAATCAAAGTTTTGACATCACCAAACCGCAACCGCAATTGTATGTAACGCCTGATTTTGCACACCTCAACCTCGTACTGGAAGAGTTTGCTAATAAAATGGCATTGCGTACTGGCGGATTATCCGGAATTCAGAAATTAATTCATTCCAAAGCCTTAGGAACTATTGAATTGAGTACCGGTATTCAGGTTTCAGGTGTTTTCACCAATGTGATCGAACACGAAGGCAAACCGGTTTATATTCAGACAACCGGAAAAACAGCCTTATCCTACCGCGAAAAAGAACTGGTTGGCCATGGTACCGAATACCATGCCGAAGGTTTCGGAAGTCCGCTCGGGAAATTAAAAGGAATCAATCTGGCTATCGAAGACATGAGTCCAAGGGATTTAAGTGCTTATGCCATATTCGAAGGACAGGTTGTTACGCTTGAATTTGAAGGAAATATCAAAGTTTCCGGAGAAATCATTACCGGTTCCCGAAATTTACAGGGTAAAATCATCACCATCAGCTTTAAAAACTGTACGGTGACATATAACGACACCGTATTATTCCAACCGGAATGGGGTATTTATGATATGGCTGTTGGTAAGAAAATCATTGCTGCTTTTTCAGGTCCGGCCGATGTTAGAAGCTTCGATTTGATTACACATGTGCCATCATCGCAAACCATTAAAGCGCAAAAAACACCGGAACGTTTAAAACTGGAAGCGTTATACCAAAATATCCGCGACATCCGCGAAGGAAAAACCACCGGAAACCCGGATGCCATTTTCGAAACTCTGCAAAACGAACATCCGAAAGACTGGTTATTGTCTGTTGAAATTGCCGAACTGGCTCATAAAAACAACAACCATGCTCTGGAAAATAAAGTTTTAGCCCATTTGGAACAGTTAAAAACGACGCGTCCGGAAGTTGCTCATTTAATTAGCAACGGACTCGAACTTATTTTCGAAAACGAAAGCGTAAATTAAATCCGTAACAATTGTTACAACCCTATACCTGAAAGTCCCGTACCTTTGATAAAAATTAAAGTTATGGGACTTTTAGATTTATTAGGATTGGGCAATAAAAATGAGATGATACAGGAATTTGTAGCCAAAGGTGCTATCATTCTTGATGTACGAACACCGGAAGAATTTGCCGGTGGTCATATTCCAAATTCCAGGAATATTCCTTTGCTACGGATCAGTTCTGAAATCGCTACCATCAAAAAATGGAACAAACCGGTGATCACCTGTTGTCGTTCCGGAATGCGAAGTGCACAAGCTGCAACAGTATTAAAACAAAACAATATCGAAGTGATCAACGGTGGCGGCTGGAATAGCCTGGAAAGCAAACTGTAATGCTATTTTCTTTATCGAATTTATAAAAAAACAACCCTGCCAGAATCTGACAGGGTTGTTTTTTTTCGGAACTATTCTTTTATAATTTCACTTGTTCTCCCAACTGTTGTTCATTTTCCAACACCTGGTTTTCATATTGTAATTTCCACCCTAAAGAATTCGTCAGGATTAAGATTTTAGACAATTCACTGATCAATCGGTTCTTCGCATTCGATTTCAAGGTCGATGTTTCCATCTTACGCGCCAGATCTTCTTTTACTTTTTTACTGATTTTATTGTAATCGTCTCCGGTAAACGGATTCATCCGGCTTTGATCCACATCATAGAACTGAATATCCGGACTAATCTTGATTTCTTCCTTCGGAATATTGACTATCGTAATGGTTTTGTTCTTTTCGTCAATATCATATTTCACCTGACGTAAATCATAGGCTACCGTTACATCAGCATTGATCACAATCAAAGCTTTTTTTTCGAACGTCAACAGATTCATCAGGTATTTTTGTTGGTCTTTATAGGTCATTACCTGGGCATAATGTCCTTCTGTTACAACCAGTTTTCCAACATTTTTAATTTGCTGCTGAATCAAATTGGTATTGTATTCAGTCGAAGTGGTATTCTTTTCGGAAGTCACCCATTTATAGATTACAAATCCGATGATTATAAAAATCAGCAAATACATCATTTTCCCGGAACGCGCCAACGCCTGAACTACGGGTACTAACATGTTTTTGATCTGTGTTTCTTCTGACGTTTTTCGTGGCATAGTATAACGCAATAATAATATATAATCTATAGGACATTGCAAAAAGCAAACATCCTTTTTCTAAAATAAATCGTTTTGTTAGAGCTTTAAAAGTTAAAAAAGGAGTCAATCTATTTGACTTTAAAGGTAATCAAAAATTGGTTTCCTAGATCTATTTCACTACATTTGTATATGGATTGGGGTGTCTCCCGGTCGGTAAAGTGACCTATCATATTGTAATGATAGGTCTTTTATTTTATGGGAATATCTTAAGCCCGTGCAATTTACCGTCTTTCTGATATATTTTAGGTTTTATTAGTTCAAAGGCTGGATTTTTACTTTCCGGGCTTATAATTTTTCTTGCAATCGGGTAAGCCAGTAAATCCGCAATCTGAAGTCCACTTATATTTTCTTTTTTAGAAAAGAAATGAGGTTCTGCTCCAATGTTTCTGAATCTATTACCCCTAACATAATAGGTTCCATTATTTCTTATTGCCGCTATATGAGTCGCTAATTTCCGATCTTCTTTCTGTCCTCTCTTTTCAATACCGATTTCTAAGGCAACCTTATCTTCCTTTTTTCCTTCCAAACAAAATAAGGCTCTTTCCATTACAAAAGAAAGTGCTACTTCATATACATCGTCTTTTAACTTTCCATGGCATTGTATAAACTTTTCTTTTTTGATAGCCGATGCTATTACTGTATAATCCAATTCTGTCATAATCGTATTCAGATCAGAATAAAAGCGTTCTTTGACACCTAAATCAAATAATAATGCAAATTCATTATAGCATTTCCTGATATCTCTGGAATGTAGAATAACAGTATCGCTATTCCAATATTTCAGCTTTAGCGACATCAGTTTTACTTTCAACTTACGATATTCCCTATTTGAAATAAGCACACCACACAAAACAAATACCGGAAAACCCGGATCTATTTTGTTTAGCCCATGATCACCACTTTCATCCAAGAGCAATTTATAACGCATATACTTTCCCTTTGTTATAACACAAAACACATAGAGGCCTCCAATTGGAAGCATCTTAATTTGTTATTTTAAGGGGGAAATTCCGAATAACTATCCGAAAGAAATATTAGGATATTCTGTTACTAATCTAGTAATCTTTATTTTTAAATTTTCCAGAAAACGGAGATGCTGTTCCGAATCGGGATTAAACGAACGATGCGCCAGCCCTTTTTGAATACTATCGACTTCCTTCATAACCGGCCAGGTCGTTTCTGCTATCCAGGCTTCCGTAAAACGCTGCCAGATATAGTCGATCGCAATTCCATTCGGGTGTAGCATGTCTTCGGCATAAAAACGATAATCCCGCAATTCGTCCATCATGATCTCATAACTTGGAAAATAAACCGCATTTGATGTTTCCGAAATCACCTGATGAACAGCCGTGATCAGATTGGCCTTACTCCATTGATTTTCTACAAAGCCGTCTTTACTATGGCGTACCGGCGAAACGGTAAAAACAAACTGCGCTTTTGGATTTAATTGCGAAATACCGGCAATCATCCTTTCCAAACTCTCCTGAATAACGGCAACCGACAATAATTCTTTTTTAAACTGCTTTTGCGGGACTTTATGACAATTCGCAACTATTTTATCGTCTTCCGTTTTTCGATATACCCAGGCCGTTCCTAAGGTGATCAAAACGTGTGTCGCGTTGGCAAGTCGGTTTCGAGTTTCGGAAGCTGCCTTAGTAAGGTTTTGTAGCAATTGCTCCGAATCGGTCGCATTCAGATCCGAATGGACATCATAAGAATGCCATTGTTCGTTATAAAAAAAGATATCCTCCTGGGTAAATTGTTTTTCCTGTAGGGCAAAATCAATCGCTTTTTCGATCGCCAGCGGATGAAACAGTATTCCAAACGGATTACAATAATTCCGAAACCGGAAATAATCCAGTTTTTCACTCATATTGACCGCAAAACACGAACCCCAAGACACCACTTTTGAATTATAATCGATTGGATTATTGCTCTTTAAAATAGGTATTTCGGTTCTGAATTTCATGATTGTATTTGTTTCTACAAACTTAAGGATATTACGCCATTTTCGGACAAACAAAAAACCCGAAGTATACTTCGGGTCTTTTTATATTTAGTGATCTCAAATCTATTTTACGAAATCAACGGCTTTTTCCAAAGCTTCTTTGATTCCGCCCGGATTCTTACCTCCTGCTGTTGCGAAGAATGGCTGTCCGCCACCGCCACCCTGGATGTATTTTCCAAGTTCGCGTACTACTTGTCCGGCGTTAAGTCCTTTTTCGGCTACCAGTTCTTTCGAAATATAACAGGTTAACATCGGTTTCCCTTCGTCTGCTGTTGCCAGTAACAAGAATAAATTGGTTCCCAGATTTCCTAATTCGTAAGCCAGGTCTTTCGCTCCGTTTGGATCTAAATCCACCTGTTTTGCTAAGAATCGAACGCCATTGATTTCCTGAAGTTCTCCGGTTAATTCTCCTTTTAGGTTTTTCGCTTTTTCTTTTAATAATGCTTCCAACTGTTTTTTCAGTTTCGCATTTTCATCCTGTAACGAAACAACCGCTTTAATGGCATCCTGTGGATTTTTCAGGGTTTCTTTAATCTCTTTTAACGTGTTTTCCTGCGAGGCAAAGAAGTCTTTTACCGCTTCGTTAGTAATCGCTTCCACACGACGGATTCCCGCTGCAACACCACCTTCACTTGTGATTTTAAAGTACCAAATATCCGCTGTATTCGGCACGTGGATTCCGCCACAAAGCTCCATACTATCGCCAAATTTAATCGCACGTACATTATCCCCGTATTTTTCACCGAATAAAGCCATCGCGCCTTCTTCAATCGCCTGCGCAAACGGAATACTTCTTCTTTCGATTAAGGGCAATTGTTCGCGGATTCGTGCATTTACGAAATCTTCAACCTGTTTTAACTCTTCATCGGTCACTTTTGCAAAATGCGAAAAGTCAAAACGAAGGTAATTTGGAGCAACCAACGATCCTTTTTGCTCCACATGCGTTCCTAAAATCGAACGCAAAGCCTGATGTAACAAGTGTGTCGCCGAGTGACTGTTGGCCGACTGATTGCGTAATTCTTTATTTACTTTTGCGTCAAATGTTCCGTTTATATTTTCCGGTAATTGTTTCGCAAAATGTAAAATCAGGTTGCTTTCTTTTTTGGTGTCGATAATTTCGATGGTTTCGTTAGCCGATACCAAAACACCTTTATCACCAACCTGTCCACCACCTTCCGGGTAGAAAGGCGTGTTATCCAGGACAATCTGATATAATTTTCCGTCTTTTTTACTATCTACTTTTCTGAAACGGGTGATTTTCACCTCGTTTTCCGTTTGATCATAACCTACAAAGGTTTCAACATTTCCATCTACCAAAATTGTCCAGTCATCTGTCGAAACTTCGGAAGCATCACGGGAACGGTCTTTTTGTATTTTCATTGCCGCTTCAAAACCGGCTTCATCATAATTATAACCTCTCTCTCGTAATATCAGTTCGGTTAAATCTTTTGGAAAACCAAATGTATCGTATAATTCGAATACTTTTTCTCCGGAAACGATAATACCATCGGTTTCGGCAATTACGTTTTCCAACAAATGCAATCCTTGTTCTAACTTTTTAAGGAAAGACGCCTCTTCTTCTTTGATCACGTTCATCACCAGTGATTTCTGAGCCGTGATTTCCGGGAAGAAAGCCCCCATTTGATCACTTAATACCTGTACCAGTTCGTAAATGAATGGTTCTTTTTTATTTAAGAAGGTAAACGCATAACGGATCGCACGACGTAAAATACGACGGATTACATAACCTGCTCCGGTATTGGACGGTAACTGTCCGTCGGCAATAGCAAAGGCTACGGCACGTACGTGATCCACGATAACTCGAATCGCAATGTTTATTTTTTCTTCGTCTTCGTCTTTTGCTTTAATCGTGTATTTTGCACCGGTTAGCTTTTCTACTTTTTCAATCAGCGGTGAAAACACATCGGTATCATAATTCGACTTTACGTTTTGTAATACCATACACAAACGCTCAAATCCCATTCCGGTATCGACGTGTTGTGCCGGTAATTTTTCCAGTGATCCATCGGCTTTACGGTTAAACTCCATAAATACGTTGTTCCAGATTTCCACTACCTGCGGATGATCAGCATTTACCAAATCTTTCCCGGGTACTTTTGCTTTTTCTTCCGCCGAACGGATATCCACGTGAATTTCGCTACACGGTCCACATGGTCCCTGATCGCCCATTTCCCAGAAGTTATCCTTTTTGTTTCCTAACAGGATTCGGTCTTCCGAAATAAGAGTTTTCCAGATATCGTAGGCTTCCTGATCAAAAGGAACATTTTCCTCTTTACTCCCTTCGAAAACCGTTACATATAAAATATCTTTATCGATCTTATACACCTCGGTTAATAATTCCCAGGCCCAATTGATCGCTTCTTTTTTAAAATAATCGCCGAAACTCCAGTTTCCTAACATTTCGAACATGGTGTGGTGGTAGGTATCAATTCCTACTTCTTCCAGGTCGTTGTGCTTCCCGGATACGCGAAGACATTTCTGAGTATCGGCTATACGGGCGCTTTTCGGTGTTCCATTCCCCAGGAAAAACTCTTTAAACTGAGCCATTCCGGAATTGTTGAACATCAAAGTAGGATCGTCTTTTAAAACGATCGGAGCCGAAGGCACAATCAGGTGGCCTTTGCTTTGAAAAAAGTCGAGAAACTGTTTTCTGACGTCTTGTGATTTCATATACTGCATTATTTGACGCGAATTGACTTCGCCCGTATTGTATTAAATTCTTCTTAAAATTAAATAAAGGTTCCGACCTATACTTCCTGTTATCATCAACTTACACTTAACATATCGTTACGTAACTCACAAGAAACAAGCTAAATGTTGATTCGGGGAAAGTATTTTACAGAAACATTTATTAAATTTGTTCGTCTAACCTTACAAAAGGTTGCCGTTTAACTTTTTATAAGGTGCAAAAATAGTATATTTTAGAAAATGTCGAAGGTAAAATATTATTACGATTCTGAAAAATTAGCCTATCAAAAAATCAAACCCAAAAAAGGGCGTCGTGTGGGATATATCAGTTTGTTCTTAGTCGCATCGGCTTTA
>NZ_JASLCE010000032.1 GCF_030146175.1 Flavobacterium sp.
AGCTCCAGCCTTCCAAGCTGGTTGTCGCGAGTTCGAGCCTCGTCTTCCGCTCCATAAAAAAACCGAAACATTTGTTTCGGTTTTTTTGTTTTATACTGGTTTTATTTCAGATTGCTTAAATCGCTTTCAGGGGCAATTTCTTCCGGTTCCTGATTCTGACGGAACAAACGGGCGTGTAGCGCTCCTTTAAGTGTGATCGTATTTCCGCTTACTTCCAACCAGCTTCCTTCGCGCAATCCCAATACCGACTGCGAATTAAAATGATGAAATTCGTTAATGCGGGTTTCGCGGGTTTCGCCCATATGGGTCGAATTAACATCCGGATCCAAATAATGTGGATTGATATTAAAGGAAACAAATCCCAATGTTTTAAAACTCGGTGGATATACAATTGGCATATCGTTAGTTGTTCCCATCGTTAGTCCGCAAATATTACTTCCGGCTGAGGTGCCAAGATAAGGTGTTCCGTTTTTGACAGCAGTTTCCAGTGCGTCGATAACTTTGGTTTGGTATAATTGACTAACCAATAAAAACGTATTTCCACCACCGGTAAAAATACCTTCTGCGGCAGCTACAGCTTCGATCGGATTCTCATATTCGTGAATTCCTTTTACGGCAATATTGATTTTGGAAAATGCCTCGCGTACTTTTTCGGTATACGCTTCATGCGAAATCCCACCGGGACGGGCATAAGGGATAAATAACAAGGTTGTTACATTTTTAAAATGCGCAACCAAAGTGGGTAAAAGATAGTCCAGGTAACTTCCGCTGTGAAGTGTTGAAGTACTGGCAATTATAAGTTTTTTCATGGTGTTGGGTTCGGTTTGGGTCAAAGATACATTTAATTACAAAAAGAAAGTCAAATGTGAAATTCTCGCTTTTAACAAATTTTTACAAAGTTGTTGGCAATAAATTTGGAGAATAAGCAAATATTTTTACCCAATATATTCGAATTTAATAAAGAATAAAAAACTTTGAATGAAACACCAACTACTTTTTTTTTTATTGCTGTGTACCACCCTGCTTTCGGCTCAAAATGAAAAACCGCTGAAAGGAAAACTTATAGCCGAAACAAATGGTGATGTAGAAGGGATTTCAGTTGTGAATCTGACCACGGAAAAGCAGGTATTGTCCCGTAAAGACGGAAGTTTTACCATTACCGCTGCGGCCGGAGATGTGATACAATTTTCGTCTATTCAATATGAAGAAAAAAAGATAACCGTCAAAGAAATTGATTTTGAAGATGGGGAGCTATTGCTGAAAATGGTGGCCAAAGTGAATAAATTAAGCGAAGTCTATATTGAAAAAAGTGGTATTACTTCCGAAAGCCTCGGAATTGTGCCGATGGGACAAAAACAATATACGCCAGCCGAACGCAAGTTAAAAACAGCGGGCGATTTTAAACCGATACAATTGTTAAATCTATTGGGAGGTGCTTTGCCTTTTGATCCGATTATTAATAAAATAACGGGAAAAACCGAACGACTTAAAAAGGAACTATCCGTTGAACAGCGCGAAATGCTAATGGATCGTTTAAAAGGTTGGTTCCAGGAGCCTTTTGTGACAGATGAACTTAAAATTCAACAGGAGTACGTGGACGGTTTCTGGTTGTATGCGATGGATGATGCCGGTTTTAAAAAAGCGGTAAACGAAAGAAATAAGACTTTGGCGACTTTTTTACTAACGGAGCTGGCTGTAAAATATAAAAAATTAATTTCCGAATAAATGTCCGGTAAAAAAGCATATTGCGAAAAGGCGCAACAAATGAATAAGATTTTTCCTTTGATTTTATTGGTAATTTCTGTAACTTCATACGCACAGAATACAAAAGTCCTGAAAGGGAAAGTTATGGCTGCGACATCGGAGTTGGACGGTATTCACGTGATCAATAAAAGAACGGAAAAAGCGGTAGTGACGGAAAAAGGCGGCTTTTTTGCAATAATGGCCCAACCGAATGACACGCTGATTTTTTCGGCAGTCCAATTTAAAGGTCGGCAAATCCGACTGGAGGAAAAGGATTTTAACGAGGAGTTGTTCTATGTCAAATTAGACGTGATGATACGCCAGTTAAAAGAGGTCGTGATCAATGAATATGGAAATATCAATTCGGAAAGTTTGGGATTGGTTCCGAGAGGACAGAAAAAATACACGCCGGCCGAAAGAAAATTAAAAACAGCCACCGGAACCGATGCACAAATAGGAACGAATACGGTTGTAGGTCTTGACCCGTTGTTAAACTGGTTTTCCGGACGGACATCGATGCTGAAAAAAGAAGTTGAAATAGAGAAAAAAGAGCTGTTCCGACAAAAGTTGGAAGGGATGTATGACGAAGAGTATTTTGTAAATACCTTAAAAATTCCACAGGAATATGTACAGGGATTTATCTTTTATGCTGTCGAAAACGAACGATTTACAGCAGCGATAAAAGCCAAAAACAAAACACTGGCTACGTTTTATCTGAATGAACTGGCCGTGCAATACCGAAAAATAATTACAGATGAAAAATAAACTGCTGCTTATCCTGTTGTTACTGACTTTTCAAGCGTTTTCACAAACCACTACCCGGGAACTGCTAAAAGGTCAGATACAAATCGATAGTCTCGATGCCGAAAATATTACGATTCTGAACACGGCAACCCGTATTAAAACGAATACCGGTAAAATGGGGGAATTCGAAATTTATGCCCGGGCGAAAGATACACTGGTTTTTTCGAGCCTTTCCTTTAGTCCGCTGATGGTTGTATTGGAAAAAAGAGATTTCGACATGCAAATTCTTAGGATCCGACTTACCGTCGAGGTAAACCAGCTAAACGAAGTAATTGTAAAACGACTTTCCGGGGATTTGGAACGGGATACCCGAAAATTAAAAGATCGAAGCCAGCGGATAGCCGTATCGGAGAATACCTTATTTCAGACCGATTTTAAAACCGATTACCTGACCAGACCAACCACACCGCCGGTAATTACCAGTATGAGCCCGCTCACGGGTGTCGACTTTATTAAGGTGGGGGAAATGGTGGGTCGCCTCTTCAAATCCAAACGCAAAACCGATACCGGGACTGCTACTTTTGTAACCGATAAGATTTTTGCCGATGCCGTAAGAGAAAGAGTTTCCACGCCGTTTTTTACCGATGTCTTAAAACTTAAAAAAGACGATATCGGACCTTTTTTAACCTATTGCGATCAGGGTACGCTTACCCGCGAATTATTGGAGCCGCAACACGAATTTGAACTGATCGATTATCTGATCAGTAAAAGTAAAACGTATCAACAGGCGAAAAAGAAATAATACTATCTTTGGAGGATGACAAAGTTGTTGCGATACGGTTTTTTATTCCTGCTATTGTTGAGTCTTAGCGCAGCGGGATTTCATAAATTCTATGTCTCCATCTATCAGGTTAATTATGTGCCGGAAAAAAAAGCCCTGCAGATAACCGCGCGGATTTTTACAGACGATTTGGAAAAAGCCCTCGAACGAAAAGTTAAGAAAAAGATTTATCTGGCCACCACAAAAGAAGCTCCGGAAGCGGAAGAACTTTTAAAAAAATACCTGACCGATAAATTGCATATCCGCATTAATAATACGGAAAAGGCGATCCGATTTCTCGGACGGGAAACCGAAGACGATGTTGTGATTTGTTATCTGACTGTGCCGGTAACCGAAAAAATTACATCGGTAGAAGTATACAATACGGCACTGACGGAAATATATCCGGATCAGCAAAATATCATTCATACGAATATAAATAGTAACAAAAAGAGTCTTTTGCTGACCAATAGTAACCCAAAAGAAAAAATTGAATATTAGACTGTTATAACCATGAAAAAATCGGCATCTGTTTTTTCAATACTGGCTTTGGCAATTCCCTTAATGACCATGGGCCAGGATACAAAAAATTCGGGTAAAAGAGAACCCGGACATTACGACACGAACAAGTTTAGCCAGATGTATACCCAAATGGCAACTCCAAACATGTTCCGTACCGCATCCGGAGCACCCGGACCGGCTTACTACCAGCAACAGGCAGATTATAAAATCAAAGTTGAACTCGACGATAAAAATACCCGTCTGAGCGGCGAAGAAACCATCACCTATTATAACAATTCACCCGATCCATTGGATTATTTATGGGTGCAATTGGATCAGAACGAAAAGAAACCCGATTCCAAATCGCCATTGGTGGAAAACCAGCGAATGGATGGCGCGATGACGCCCGACGGATTTACAAAGAAATTCATGCAACAGCCGTTTCAAGGTGGTTATAACATCGAATTTGTAAAAGACGCCAAAGGGAATCCGATGAAATATACGATCAATCAGACCATGATGCGTATCGACCTGGATAAAACCCTTAAAAAAGGTGAGAAAATCTCGTTTTCGATAAAATGGTGGTACAACATCAACAATTATAGAGTGGACGGAGGTCGTTCCGGATACGAACATTTTGATAAAGATGGAAACAACCTGTATGTAATTGCACAGTTCTATCCGCGTATGGCCGTTTATAACGACGTAGAAGGATGGCAAAACATGCAGTTCTGGGGCGAAGGAGAATTTGCCTTGCCGTTTGGTAACTTTGAAGTGAGCATAACCGTTCCGGCCGATCACGTAATGGAAGCCACCGGTGAACTGCAAAATCGCAAAGAGGTTTTTACAGCCGAACAGCTAAAACGCTACCAGCAGGCCGAAAGTTCCTATGATAACCCGGTTATCGTAGTGACGCAGGCCGAAGCCGAACAACGATCCAAAACCGTTTCGGATCAGAAAAAAACATGGAAATTTAAAGCGACCAACGTACGGGACTTTGCTTTTTCGACATCGCGAAAATTTATTTACGATGCGATGGCGGTAAAAATTGGCGGTAAAAATGTCATGGCCATTTCCTTATATCCGCCGGAAGCTAACCCGTTATGGGAACAGTATTCTACCCGTGTGGTAGCACATACGCTAAAAAGCTATTCCAGCTATACCTTTGATTATCCGTATCCGAAAGCCGTATCCATTTCGGCCGAAGACCAGGGGATGGAATACCCAATGATCTGTTGGAATTACGGACGTCCTGATGAAAAAGGTTTTGTGAGCGACCGATTAAAATACGGTATGATGGGTGTAATTATCCACGAAGTAGGACATAACTTTTTCCCGATGATTGTTAATTCCGACGAACGTCAGTGGACTTGGATGGATGAAGGATTAAACACCTTTCTGGAATATCTTACCGAACAAAGTTGGGATAAAAACTTCCCGTCAAGCAGAGGGCCGGCGGCTAAAATCGTACCGTATATGAGTGGTGATCAACGATTTTTGGAACCGATTATGTCCAATTCGGAAACGATCCATCAGTTTGGTGCCAATGCCTACGCAAAACCGGCTACCGGATTAAATATACTACGCGAAACCATCATGGGGCATGAATTATTTGATCATGCTTTTAGAACCTATGCCAACCGTTGGAAATTCAAGCATCCGACACCGGAAGATTTTTTCCGTACGATGGAAGACGCTTCGGCTGTTGATCTGGATTGGTTCTGGAAAGGCTGGTTTTACTCGACCGATTATGTAGATATTGGAATCAAAAATGTAAAACAATTCTATGTGTCGGAAGAGCCAACTAAAGAAATGAAAGACTTTGCGGCCAAAAGAGGACGTTTTCTACAAGACAACGGACCATTTGTGTATTTGGTGTCCGATAGTAGTGAAGATTTTAAACCGGGTATAAAAAAACCATTTGTCATTCAGGACGTAAAACTGCTGAACGATTATGTGGAAACCTTGTCACCGGAAGATCGAAAAAATCTGAAAGCACCGAAATATTTTTACGAAGTCGAATTCGAAAAACCGGGAGGGATGATGATGCCAATCCTTGTGGATTTGGAATTTGAAGACGGAACAATTCAAAATTACGTATTTCCGGTACAAATCTGGCGCAAAGGAAACGAAGTAGTAAAACGCGTTTTTGCGACCGAAAAACCGGTTAAAAAGATACAACTGGATCCAAAACTGCAAACGGCCGATGTCGATGTGACCAACAACGTATGGCCTAAAGAAACACCAAAATCGAAGTTTGATCAGTTTGAAAAAAACTAATAGAAGCACTCGAAAGAGTGCTTTTGTGTTAATAAAAGTCAAAAACCGGGAAATAAAAACGGAACTTCGTAAATTTGCTACTTATAACTTTCAAACTTATAGACAATGTTTGGTATCGGAGGCGGAGAAATATTCCTTATTATATTAGTCGTTTTAATGTTATTTGGTTCGGATAAAGTGCCGGAAATCGCGAGAACCCTTGGAAAAGGGATGGCGCAGATTAAGCACGCAACCAACGACATTAAAAACGAAATTCAAAAAAGTGCTGAAGAAAACGGCTTAACCAAAGATTTGGATTTTACCAAAGATCTGGATTTGGATCTGACCGGCGGTATTCGAAAAGAAATTGATAAAGCCAAAGAGGATATTGAAGATATTTCCGGACCGATAAAACGACAAATGTAATCTTGGAGCATTTAATTCAACTCGACAAACAATTACTGGTTTTTTTAAATGGCTTGGGTTCCGAACGTTTTGACGGACTCTGGCTGATCATTACCAAACAAGCGTATTGGACACCAATATTTCTGTATGTATTCTATCTGTTGTACAAAAAACTGGGTTGGAAACACATGTTATTGGTGATTTTCTCTCTAGCCTTATTGATCGCATTTACCGATCAGATGACGAATCTGGTAAAAAACAGCGTACAGCGTTTGCGTCCGTGTAACGATCCGGAAACCAAAGACATTATCCGTTTGGTGAAACAAAGTTCGTCGTTTAGTTATTTTTCGGGACATGCGGCCAACTCATTGGCATCGACTACGTTTATAGTGTTGATTCTACGGAAATACTACAAATATGCCTTTTTGTTTTTCCTGTTCCCATTGATCTTTGCATATAGCCGTATTTACCTTGGGCTACATTTTCCGGGTGATATTCTTTCCGGTTATATTTTCGGAATTGGAACCGGTTATTTGTTTTCAAAAATATATGAAGTATATCGGAAAAAATATTTTCCGGATAGTATATAATTTTAGACCTGACAGGTTTTTTTGCAAACCGCTGAGAAACCTGTCAGGTCTGCATCGCATCTAAACAGAAAAGGGATTACAATTTGTAATCCCTTTTCTGTTTTAAAGTACACGGCTAACGGTCAATCCGTCGCGGATCGGCAATAAAACCGTTTCGACTCTTGGATCGTCTTTTAGTAGCTGGTTATACTCCAGTAATATTTTAGTACTCTTATCATTGGCTTTTACCGTTTCCAGAATTTTACCGGACCATAATACATTATCCGATAGAATAACACCGCCTTTATTCATTAACGGAACGATCATCTGGAAATAGTTGATATAGTTTTCTTTATCGGCATCAATAAATACCAGATCAAACTTTTTGTTCAACGTTGGAATAATTTCCAAAGCATTCCCCAAATGTTGGTGAATCTGGTCTTTCCATTCTGATTGATCAAAATATTTGCGCTGGAAATCGAATAACTCCTCGTTGATGTCGATGGTGTCCAAAGTACCGTTTTCAACTAGACCTTCCGCCAGACATAACGCGGCATAACCGGTATAGGTTCCGATTTCCAGAATGGACTTCGGGCGAATCAATTTGGAAAGTATACTCAAAACACGCCCTTGAAAATGACCGCTCAACATACGGGGTTGCAGGATTTTCTGGTGGGTTTCCTTATTTAAGGCGGCGAGCAAAGCCGGTTCGTTTTCGGAATGTGCCGCTACATAATCTTCTAAAGTCTCGGAGATAAAATGCATAACGTAAATTTTTTACAAAATTACAAATTACCAAAAGCAGAAACGACCAATTATACAAATTGTTACTAACTTTGTGCCATGCAAACGGAAAAGAAAGATATTAGAGCGTTAAGTAAAGAGCAGTTACGCGATTTTTTTGTAGCTCAGGGCGACAAAGCATTTCGCGGGAACCAGGTATACGAATGGCTATGGAATAAAGGCGCGCATAAATTTGACGATATGACCAATGTCGCCAAAGCAACGCGGCAGATGTTGGAGGATAATTTTGTGATCAACCATATTAAGGTCGATCAGATGCAACGTAGTGAAGACGGTACGGTAAAAAATGCGGTTCGTTTACACGACGGATTGATAGTGGAAAGTGTTTTGATTCCGACGGAAACGCGAACAACAGCCTGCGTATCCAGTCAGGTAGGATGTAGTCTGGATTGTAACTTCTGTGCTACGGCGCGTTTAAAACGAATGCGAAACCTGAATCCGGATGAAATTTACGATCAGGTCGTGGCAATTGACAACGAAAGTAAACTTTATTTTGACCGTCCGTTATCGAATATTGTATTTATGGGGATGGGCGAACCGTTGATGAATTACAATAACGTAATGAAAGCAATTGATATGATCACTTCTCCTGAAGGTTTGGGAATGTCGCCAAAACGTATTACCGTTTCGACGTCCGGGATTCCGAAGATGATCAAAAAATTAGCGGATGACGAAGTAAAATTCAAACTGGCTGTTTCATTACACTCGGCTATCGATGAAACCCGTTCGCAGATCATGCCTTTTTCTGAAAATTTCCCGTTAAAAGATTTACGCGAAAGTCTGGAATATTGGTATTCCAAAACCAAAAGCCGCGTAACCTACGAATATGTGGTGTGGAAAGGAATCAACGATGATAAAAAATCGATCGATGCATTGGTTAAATTTTGTAAATACGTACCGTGTAAAGTAAACCTGATTGAATACAACCCAATCGACGATGGTGAATTTCAACAGGCTCCGGCAGCGGCAATCGACGCTTATATTAGTGCGTTGGAACGAAACGATATTGTAGCAAAAGTGCGACGAAGTCGTGGAAAAGATATCGATGCGGCTTGCGGTCAGTTGGCCAACAAAGAAGCAGAAGCATAAAAAAAGCCCCTTTAAGGGGCTTTTTCAATGGTAATAACCATGTAATCTAAAGTGATAATCGAAGTTTCTTTTCCGGGATAAAGCTATTACGCTTTATACATTGATCAACATAAAATCATTTTCGACAGCCTTACTGATCAGGTTGTTTTTCCTGTAAAATAGAATGAATGATTTGTTGGTAATTATATATTAACGTAAAAAAATAAAGTTTAGTATAAAAATTATCATTTTTTACTTTCCGACCAAATTGGTATATTTGAAACCGATGAAAATTGTAGAGCAAATAAAACAACCGATTGGTACAGAAATGGAACTTTTTGAAAAGAAGTTTCATGAATCGATGTCCTCAAAGGTTGCCTTGCTCAACAGAATTACCTATTATATTGTAAACCGAAAAGGGAAACAAATGCGACCGATGTTTGTTTTCTTAACGGCAAAAATGGTTTCCGGCGGAACCGTTAACGAACGTACCTATCGCGGTGCGTCGGTTATCGAATTAATCCATACCGCCACTTTGGTTCATGACGATGTCGTTGATGATAGTAACCGTCGCCGCGGCTTTTTCTCGATTAATGCCTTATGGAAAAACAAAATTGCCGTTTTGGTGGGCGATTACCTGTTGTCCAAAGGATTGCTGCTTTCGATCGACAACAATGATTTCGATTTGTTAAAGATCATATCCGTTGCTGTTCGTGAAATGAGTGAAGGCGAATTGCTTCAGATCGAAAAAGCAAGACGACTGGATATTACGGAAGATGTTTATTATGAAATCATCCGACAAAAAACGGCTACGCTGATTGCGGCTTGTTGCGCCTTGGGAGCCTGTGCGGTAAAACCCGAAGATACTGAAGTGGTAGAACGCATGCGGAAATTCGGGGAATTGATCGGAATGGCATTCCAGATCAAAGACGATCTTTTCGATTATACCGATGATGCCATCGGGAAACCAACGGGAATCGACATCAAAGAACAAAAAATGACACTTCCGTTGATTTATGCACTTAACAATTGTACGACCAAAGAAAAAAACTGGTGCATTAATTCCATCAAAAACCATAATAAAGACAAGAAACGCGTTCGCGAAGTCATTGCTTTTGTAAAAGAACGGAACGGACTAATCTACGCCGAGCAAAAAATGGTGCAATTCCAACAGGAAGCACTTTCATTACTGCAGAATTTCCCGGATTCACCTTATAAAAACGCACTAACGTTAATGGTGAACTACGTGATCGAAAGAAAAAAATAATTTTTTTTTAAAATAATAGCACTGTAAAATCTTGTTTTTCAGTGTTTTTCAAAAATTTTAAACTTTTTTGTATATCCCATACAACCATTTACAGAGCAAGCCCGTCTATAGTAATAGAAACATCTGATAATTATTTTGAGAGTAATCAACCTACATCAGGAAGAAAAGGAACTAATCGCGTTGGCAGTCGACAACAATCGACATGCACAGCATAAGATATATTCGCTTTTTGCTCCGAAGATGCTAAGTGTTTGCCGACAGTATTTAAAAGATGTTCATCTGGCGGAAGATGTGATGATCACCGCTTTTATGAAAGTGTTTACCAATTTAAAAACATTCGAACATAAAGGCAGTTTTGAAGGATGGATCCGACGGATTATGGTTAACGAATGTATCTCACACATCCGGGTACAAAAACCGGTAAAATTTACCGAAGACGAAAGTTATTTTGAAGAGCGGTTCAACGATATCGAAAGCCAATTGTCGGTAGACGATATCCAGTTTCTGATCGATAAATTACCCGACGGTTATCGTATGGTTTTTAATCTTTATGCGATTGAAGGGTATAAGCATCAGGAAATCGGAAAAATGTTGGGAATTAGCGAAGGAACATCAAAATCACAACTTTCGCACGCCCGGAAAATGTTGCAGGAACAAATTAACAAACTAAAAAATTATCAAAATGGAACCGAATAAATTAGAAGAGGATTTCAGAGATAAGTTGAATTCAAGAAAGATTCAACCCTCCGAAATGGCATGGGACAGATTGAATGCGATGCTTTCGGTTTCCGAAAAGAAAAAGCCGAAACGTAGCTACAAATGGTTGTCTATGGCGGCGGTTTTTGTCGGAATGTTGTTCGTGGGAACCTTATTAATGGAACAACAAAAAGAAGACCTAAAAATAAAAGAAACAATAAAAACGGTTGCCAAACAGAAACAGGATTCAATAACGTCGGAAATCAATACAACACCTTTGGCAATAGAAGAAGTTGTTTCGGAATCCGTTAAAAATGAAAAGAGCAACATTGCAGCTGTTGTAAAAACAAATGTTAAGTCAATAGTGAAAGCACAATCCGGTACCGCTATCGGGCAACAAACAACAACCACTCCGGAAACACAAATTGTTGAAGTAACACCGCCAAAAGAAATCAAAAAGACAACCACCACGGTGGATGTGGAAAGCTTGCTGGCATCGGTAGATAAAAATGCTCCAACAAAAAGTACGATTAAAAAAGGGAATGTAAAAGTCGACGCCAATTCCCTGTTAAGTACTGTTGAAGGAGAAATCACTACCGACTATCGCGAAGGTGTATTTCAGACGATCAATCGGAATTTTAAAACCGTAAAATCGGCTGTAGCGAATCGCAATACCGAATAAATCAATCAATAAATCGAATAGTTAAAATTTAGAATTATGCAGAAAATTATTTTTTATGTAGTGGCTTTCGTATGCCTGGTGGTGACGAAAATCCACGCTCAGGAAAACTTTGAAAACCGTGCAAAAGTAATTGCCGCCAATATCGAAAGAATCACCAAAGAGGAAAAAGCCATCCTAAAAAACAAGGTAGACAGTATTAATGCGCGTTGGGAGCAAAATCAGATTACCCGTGAAGAAGCCGATACGCAAAAATTAGAAGCCGCCAATTACCACGCCAAGCGAATCGAAGAACGTGTAGCGGTAGAGGAAGCCAACTTAAACCTGTTGGTTAAAGAACAGGTAGATGGTAAAATCAAAGAGCGTGATACAACGAAAACAGATGAAGAAGGTTATTTCGTATTAAAGTATAAAAAAGGTAAAAATAAATTTAAGTCCGGCGAAAAAAGAACCACAACACAGTTGGTTGTTGCAGGAGGTGTTAACAATGTTATGACCGATGGTGCTTTGGCAAATTCAAAATTCAGATATTGGGGATCCCATTTTTATGAAGTCGGATTAACGTTGAATACGCGATTGGCAAAAAACGATAACCTGTTACATTTAAAATATGGTTTTTCGGCGGTGTACAACAATCTTAGACCTTCGGATAATCAGTATTTTGTAAAAAACTATGATCAAACTGATCTTGCGCCTTCATCGGTATGGTTAAAAGAATCCAGATTGCGCAACGTGCAACTAATCTTCCCGGTGCATTTGGAATTTGATTTTACACCGGTTAAGACCAATGATAAAGGCGAAAAAGTTTTTAGAACACATCAGAATTTTCGTGCCGGAATTGGAGGATACATCGGTGCGAATCTGAATACCAAACAGTTTTTGGAATACGAACGCGATGGTTATGATATTGAAGAAACCCAAAATAGTGGTTTTAATACCAACGGTTTTATATACGGTTTGAGTACTTATGTAGGGTATCGTTCGATGTCTTTATATCTAAAATACGATCTGAATCCGTTATTTAAAGATAATGCTACAAAGCAAAACAACATTTCATTGGGATTGCGTTTTGACTTCAATTAAAGTTTAGGTTAGTTATACTTTTTTTATCAGGTGCTCATAATGGGCACCTTTTGTTTTTTAGTCTATACATATTTGTATAGAATAACTCCCGTATCGTATCTTTGTCGGACTATGATTGCACAGAATACTATAGATACCGTTTTCGAAACAGCCCGGGTTGAGGAAGTAATTGGCGATTTTGTCCAGTTAAAACGAGCGGGAAGCAACCTAAAAGGGTTGAGTCCGTTTGTGGACGAAAAATCACCGTCTTTTATGGTCTCGCCGGTAAAGCAGATCTGGAAAGATTTTAGTTCCGGAAAAGGCGGAAATGTAGTGACGTTTCTAATGGAGCACGAACATTTTTCCTATCCGGAAGCGATTCGTTACCTCGCGAGAAAATACAATATCGAGATCGAAGAAACGGAGCAATCCAATGAAGAGAAGGAAGAAGCCAATGAAAAAGAAAGTATGTATCTGGTTTCCGAATTTGCACAGCAATATTTTCACAATATCCTGACGCTTTCCGAAGAAGGAAAAGCCATAGGTTATTCGTATTTTAAAGAAAGAGGATTTACCGCCGAAACAATCAAAAAATTTGGATTGGGATATTCGCCCGAAACCTGGGATGCGTTCACAAAAGAAGCGCTCGGTAAGGGATATCGTCTGGAATATCTGGACAAAACCGGACTTACCATTGTAAAAGAAGACAAGCAATTCGACCGTTTTAAGGGAAGGGTAATGTTTCCGATACAAAGTATGTCTGGGCGCGTATTGGGGTTTGGCGGTCGTATATTGACCAACGATAAAAAAGCGGCCAAATACCTCAACTCACCCGAAAGTGATATCTATCATAAGAGTAAAGTACTATACGGAATCTTCCATGCCAAACAGGCTATCGCCAAACAGGATAATTGTTATCTGGTGGAAGGGTATACCGATGTGATTCAGTTTAATCAGGCCGGAATCGAAAACGTAGTCGCTTCGTCCGGTACGGCTTTAACACCCGATCAGATTCGACTGGTAAACCGTCTGACCAAAAATATCACAGTCCTTTTTGATGGTGATGCGGCAGGTTTGCGTGCGTCTGTTCGCGGGGTGGATCTTATTCTGGAAGCCGGAATGAACGTAAAAGTATGTTCGTTTCCCGATGGAGAAGACCCGGATAGTTTTGCTAAAAAAACGCCATATGACGAATTGGTACGTTATCTGGACGAAAACGCCAAGGATTTTATTCAGTTTAAAGCCTCGCTTTTAATGCGGGAAGCCAATAACGATCCGATTAAAAAAGCCGAGCTGATTCGCGACATGGTCACGAGTATTTCCAAGATTCCGGATCGTATCAAACGCGAAGTATATATACAGGAATGTTCCCGAATTATGGACATTTCCGAACAGGTTTTGGTGGATACGCTGGCGCAAATGGTGCAAAAAGATGTAGCCGATGCCGGAAAAAAACTAAAACAAGAGCAAAAGGAAAAAGTTTTCGAAGTGGTTAAAAACCAGGAGAGCTTACAGGCGTCAAAAATAGATGTACTGTACGAACTGGAACGCAAACTGATCGAAATTCTGTTGCTATATGGAAATGCTGTAGAAGAATTTGAAGACGTTATTCTAAAAGCGAATGAAGAAGGTGAGATGACGGAAGTGAGTGAAATGAACAATTATAAAGTGTACCACCGAATTTACCTGAGTTTACAGGAAGATGAGGTTGAATTGGGTAACGAATCGTTCCGGGCGATTTATAATCACCTGATCAATTATTACCATCAGAATGAAACCTTTGAAATAGAGCAATATTTAATGCGACTGGAGCCCGAACTGGCACGTGAAGTGACAAATATCTTAATGGAAGATGAGCGCGAGGCATTGCATAACTGGGAAGTACAACAGATTATTGTAAAACAGAAAAACCAAACGATAAGTCAATACGTTTCAGAAACCATACTGACTTTACGTTGGTTTTTAGTAGACAGGATTATTAACGACCTTAAAAACTCCCTTAGTATGGAAGTTACGGCAGATAATTCGGAAATCCTGATGATGGCAGTAGACTACCAAAAATTGATCAATACTTTTTCAAAAAAACTGGGACGCGTAATGTCGCGTTACAGCTAGACGATTTCTAATGTTTTGGCCTTATTGACCAAGTCTACCAGATTCGTTACATGTAATTTGGTTAGTAAACGAAGCTTGTAGGTACTAATTGTTTTCTCGTTTAAATTCAACAGTTTGGCAATCTCCTTGTTTTTCTTTCCATCGCTTAAATAGCGTAATACTTCGATTTCCCGGGATGATAATTTGCGGTAAAGTCTGTCGGTTTTACGTCCTTTGTTTAGAAGTGCAAGGTTTTTACGAACGGCCTCACTAAAGATAATGTTCCCGACAAAGACGCTTTTTATGGCAAACTCTAATTCTTCCAGTTTCGAGTTTTTATGCATATAGGCCGAAACACCGGCTTTTAATGCATTGGGTGCGTAAATTTGTTCAGCTAAATTTGTAAAAATAACAATCTTAGTGTTCGGGTACTCTTTGGTTAAGGTTTTAACGGTGCTAATGCTCGTTAAACCGTCCAATTCCAAATCTAAAACAACGACATCTACGTTCTTTTTCCGTAGTAATTCCTCTAGGCCATATAAATTACTAACAACTCCGACAAAATTGATCTCCGAATTATCCTTGAAAAAGGACTTCACCCCATACTGAACGACGGGATGATTATCTGCTAAACAAACTTTTATCATCTTCAATAGGTTTTAATAGTAATTATCTGTAAAGTTACTAAAAAAAATATAAACGATTGATAATCAGTGAAAGAAAATTATTTCAAATCTTCAGGGATGTTGCAAACCGGTATTGGGTTCATTTTGTGTTGGTTAGCGGTGTTAAGTCTACGGTAAATTCTCATAACTTCGTGTTCTCTTCCTACAAAATCGTTTTCAGTCTTACCATTTTTGTATGCTAGCATAGCAAATTCCAATTCATCGTAGCTCGCGCCCAACTGATCTTCGTCACTTCGGTCGTCTCCAAATAACCCGTCTGTAGGTTTTGCCTGAATAATGCTACCGGGTACATTTAAGTATTGTGCCAATAAACGAACTTCCGATTTCATCAGGTCGGCAATCGGACTTAAATCAACACCGCCATCTCCGTATTTGGTAAAAAAGCCTACACCGAAATCTTCGATCTTATTTCCGGTTCCGGCAACCAAGGCACTATGCAATCCGGCAAAATAGTAAAGCGTGGTCATGCGCAGCCGGGCGCGGGTATTGGCCAGGGTAAGGTTTAAAATGGCCTCGTTATCCGAAGAAGAGACTTGTTGTTTAAAGTTTTCGAAAACCGGAGTTAGATCAGAAATCACACTGGAAACATTCTCAAAACGTTTTTTAAGCTGATCAATATGTTCCTGACCTCTTGAAACCTGACTGGCGGCCTGGTGGATCGGCATTTCCACACATAAGGTCGGTAAACCGGTCTGCGCGCATAACGTTGAGGTTACGGCCGAATCGATTCCACCGGATATTCCCACAACAAAACCTTTAACGCGGGCTTGAGCGGCATAATCTTTTAGCCAGTTTACAATATGCAGGTTGATTTTTTCAGCTTGAAAGGAGTTTGTAGGGACCATAGAAATATTATGAAGATTTTATAAAACGGTAATGTTATATTTGCAAAAAAATAATTGCGATAAAAATAACAAAAAATTAGCCGTGATTATCCGAGTGATGCAATCAAATAGGAATAGGGCTAAAACTTAATTATAAATTCACAGAGGCATGAAAAAATATTTGACAGGGGTTTTTATGGTTTTGGTACTGATCGCCTGTAAAAAGGAAGATAAAGTGGCAAAGGAAGTGGATAAGATCCCGGTGAAGGTAGAAATCGAACGATTTGATAAGGTTTTTTACGAATCTCCGGTTTCCGATTTTCCAAAAATCAAACGGGAATTCCATTATTTTTTCCCAGCAGGGAATCCCGATACGGTTTGGACCAATAGAATGCAAAATCCGTTAAACCGCGAATTATATGGCGAGGTAAAGAAAAAATATCCAAACAACAATGCCTTTGAAGGTGATCTGGTGGATTTGTTCAAACACATTCAATATTACTTCCCGGAATATAAAACGCCGAAAGTGGTTACATTGATATCGGAAATGGACTATGAGAACAAAGCCATTTTTGCGGATAGTCTAGTGATCATCTCATTAGATATGTATTTGGGGAAAGACAATCGTTTGTATGAATTCCCACAGTATTACAAACAAAACTTCGAACCGTCGCAAATGATGCCGGATATCGTGGCGAGCTTGGCGGCTAAAAAAATAAAGGCAACAGACGATCGTTCCCTATTGGCGCAAATGATCTATTTTGGCAAAGAGTTGTACATGAAAGACCTGATGTTGCCGGATATGTCGGATGCGGATAAAATTGCGTATACCGAAGAACAACTAAAATGGTGTCAGGAAAACGAATCGGAAATGTGGAAATACTTGGTAAACGAAAAATTGTTGTACGATACCAATCCAAAGCTAACGCAACGTTTTATATCGACAGCACCTTTTTCTAAATTCTATCTGGAAATCGATGCCGAATCACCGGGAAGAGTAGGAACCTGGTTGGGATGGCAAATTGTACGTTCGTATATGAAAAACAATCCGGACGTAAACTTACAGCAATTGCTGGTGACCGATGCAAAAGAAATATTTGATAACTCAAAATACAAACCCAAAAAATAATGGCAAAGAATATTAAATCCGAAATAAAAATACAAATCGAACTGGACGAAAACCGCGTTCCGGAAAAATTAAAATGGAAAGCACAGGACGGTGGTGTAGAAGCTGCCGAAGCCAAAGCAATGTTGCTGGCGATGTGGGATAGTAAAGTACAAGAGACATTACAGATCAACCTGTGGACAAAAGACATGCCGGTAGATGAAATGAAAGTGTTTTTTCATCAGACTTTAGTGGCTATGGCGGATACGTATCACCGTGCTACCGATGACGAAAAAATGACGGAAACCATGCGGGACTTCTGCGATTATTTTGCAGAAAAGCTGGAATTGGGTAAAAAATAAAAAAGAAAAAGCGGTTGAAAAACCGCTTTTTTTATAGATCATTATTTTTAAAAATACCGTCGTTCACGCCATCGATAAAATCCAATAGCGGTTCGCGGCCAACAACGTCCAGCGAAGAGGTGATAAAATGCTGTGGCATTTCTTCCCAATTATTCGCCAATAATGCTTTGCGATATGCCGCAATATTCTGTTCCACTTTTCCTTTGCTGATTTTGTCGGATTTGGTAAAAATGATACAAAACGGCACTTCGATTTCACCAAGGTAATTGATAAATTCCAAATCGATTTTCTGGGCTTCCAATCGGATGTCAATCAAAACAAAGGCACAAACCAATTGTTCTCTTTTTTCGAAATAATCGGTGATAAATTGTTGGAACGTTTCTTTTGCTTTTTTCGAAACACGCGCATAACCATAACCTGGTAAATCGACCAAAAACCAGTTATTATTGATTTTAAAGTGGTTGATCAATTGCGTTTTTCCGGGTCTTCCCGAAGTTTTTGCCAGATTCTTATGGTTGGTCAACATGTTGATCAACGAAGATTTTCCAACGTTGGATCGTCCGATAAAAGCGTATTCCGGTAAAGGTTCTTTCGGGCATTTGCTTACTTCAGAATTACTGATGACAAATTCGGCAGTATTAATTTTCATGGTTTCCGGATTTCAGATTTGTTTTAAAAAAGCATTCGGTACTTTTTTGGAGTACCGAATGAAAGTATATTATAAGTTGGCTTTTTTGAGCCACTCCAACATTAGTCGGTTAAATTCGTCCGGATGTTCCATCATCGCGGCATGTCCGCATTTGTCAATCCAGTATAAATCGGAATTTGGCAAAAGTCGGTTAAACTCTTCGGCTACATCCGGTGGTGTTACTTTGTCGTTTCGTCCCCAGATAATTCCGGTTGGCGTATCCATTTTCGGAAGATCTTTAGCCATATTATGACGAATTGCACTTTTGGCAATCGCCAACGTTTTTAACAGTTTCATTCGGTCGTTCACGGTCGCATACACGTCGTCAACAATTTCTTTAGTGGCAACTTTCGGATCGTAAAAAACATCCTCCGCTTTTTTTCGGATATAGTCATAATCGCCGCGTTTCGGATAGCTTTCGCCCATAGCGCTTTCATAAAGTCCGGAACTTCCGGTAATCACCAACCCGGCCATTTTTTCCGGATACATTTTAGTGTGATATAGGGCGATATGACCGCCAAGGGAATTTCCTAAAAGGATTACTTTTTCGTAGCCTTTATACGTAATAAAGTCTTTTACAAATTTTGAAAAAGCCTTCACGTTGGTTTTTAAAATACTGTTGGTGTAAAGTGGTAACTCGGGAATAACAACCTTGTAGCCATGTTTTGGAAAAAAATCAGCGACTCCGTCAAAGTTACTCAGTCCACCCATTAGTCCGTGTAAAATAATGATAGGCGTGCCTTCTCCTGCTTCAAAATAACGGTATTTGCCCTCTTTTTTTAACGTATGCTCCATGTATTTATGATACGGTTTCAAATTCTCACAAATATAGGACTTTCTAAAGAAATAAGAAGTTTTGAAAGGTAAAATCGAAAATACTTTGCCTTTAAGAAATTGTAACGCGTTTTTGTAACAGTAACAGGTTAATTATCAGTTGCTTTTTGTAAATAAAAATCAAAAAAGGGTGATTTTTTTGGGGTTTTGGGTGATTATTAAAAATGTGTATAAAAATGAAGCTTTTTTTAAGGATAATGATGTGATTGAAGAAAAACAATGCAATATTCTTAATGATTAGAAATGAGAACATTAGTGAAATTTCCTATATTTTAGGTTTTGAGTGTAAAAACTTATCAACAAAGTGGGAATATGTGGTAAAAAGTGGTAAAAAAATCTGTACTTTTGCTATAAATCAAATCAAAAAGAGCGAATCTTGACCAATATAATCGGGACATATGAGTGTAAAATTGATTCAAAAGGAAGGCTAATGGTGCCGGCTCCTTTGAAGAAACAATTGCCTGCTCCAACCGATGGTTTTGTGTTAAAACGCTCCATTTTTGATCAGTGTGTAGAGTTGTGGCCAAAGGCAGAATGGGATATCATGATGTTGAAAATCAACAAACTGAACCGTTTTGTAAAAAAGAATAACGACTTTATTCGAAAGTTTATGGCCGGTGTGAAAATGGTAGAGATCGATGATGCCGGACGACTATTGATAACAAAAGATCTGATTGAATATGCGGGAATTTCCAAAGATTTGGTTTTGACCTCAAAGGTAAATATCATCGAGATCTGGGACAAGGATTTGTATGAAAAATCAATATCAGGAGACGATATGGATTTTGCAGACCTGGCCGAAGAAGTAATGGGTAATTTAAATGACGACGACAATGGAATATCATAATCCGGTATTATTAAAAGAAACGGTTGGTGGGTTGAATATAAAACCGGATGGTATTTATGTGGATGTAACCTTCGGTGGAGGTGGTCATTCACGGGAAATCATGCGTCATCTTGGGCCAAACGGAAAATTGTTTGCCTTTGATCAGGATACCGATGCATTGGCGAATGTAATAGACGATGAACGATTTACGCTGATCAATGAAAACTTTCGCTATATCAAACGGTTTTTGCGTTTTCACGGCGTAAAACAAGTAGATGGAATATTAGGTGATTTGGGGGTTTCGTCTCATCAATTTGATGTTCCGGAAAGAGGATTTTCAACCCGATTTGATGCCGAACTGGATATGCGAATGAATCAGAAAGGGGAATTGAGTGCTTTTCATGTGGTAAACGAATATGACGAGTCGGATTTAAAACGGATGTTCTTTGATTATGGTGAATTGAAAAATGCCGGAGCGCTTGCGAATACAATTGTAACAGCGCGAAAAGAAAATCCGATCCGCAATACCGAACAATTAAAAAAAGTGTTAAGCCGCTTTTTACCGGCACACAAAAGCAATAAAATTCTGGCGCAAATCTATCAGGCGATACGTATAGAAGTAAACCAGGAAATGGACGTGCTAAAAGAGTTTTTAGAACAGTCGCTGGAGCTGTTAAAGCCGGAAGGGCGTTTGAGTGTGATTTCCTATCATTCATTGGAAGACCGACTGGTAAAACGCTTTATGCGAAACGGAATGTTTGAAGGAGAACCGGAACGCGATTTCTTTGGAAGATTTGAAGTGCCATTCCAATTAATAGGAAAACTGATCGTGCCTTCGGAAGAAGAAATTGCGATAAACAACCGGGCGCGGAGTGCTAAATTAAGGATCGCTGAAAAACGCTGAAACAAACCCAAACACGAAGAGTCATGATGAAAGAAGGCGTATATAGTTTGTTAAAAGCAAAGTTCCTGATTAGCGATGATGCGTTGAAAAATTGGCGCTTTATCGTTTTTCTGATTTTATTGGCTATGATAATGATTGCCAATTCACACCGATACGAACAGAAAACATTTCAGATAACCGAGTTGACAAACGAGGTAAAAGAATTGCGATCCGAGTTTGTGGATCGCAGATCGGAATTGATGGAGCTCAAAATGGAATCCACAATATCGGCTGAAATGGAAGAAAAAGGAATTCAGCCGTCATCGGTTCCGCCGAAAAAGATAAAAGTTAAAGAAGAAGAAAAGAATATTCTAAAAAAAATATGGCAGTAGAAGATAAAAATATCTCTTACCGAATCTATCTGGTAGCCTTCGCGATTTTCGTGATGGCTATTTTCGTTGCTATAAAGCTAACGAATATCCAGTGGGTGGAAGGAGAATATTATCGAAAACTGGCCAAAGAGCGTACGGTTAAAAACTTTGTCATTCCGGCGAATAAAGGAAATGTGTATTCGGCCGACGGAAGCTTACTGGCGACCTCAATTCCGAATTACACGATTCGCTTCGATGCGGTAGCGCCCAAAAAAGAAGATTTTGACAAAAATGTAAAACCGCTTGCGGATTCGCTTTCCGGATTATTGGGGAAACCGTCGAGTTATTTTCAAACCGAACTGCGCAGAGCTCGTGCCAACAAAAACCGCTACTATCTGTTAGCGCGTAAGCTAAGCTATACGCAATATATGAAAATGAAAAGCTTCCCACTTTTTAATCTGGGTTCCTATAAAGGTGGAATGATCACCGAACAGAAAACGGTACGCGAACATCCAATCGGGAAAATTGCCGAGCGAACCATTGGTTATGAACGTCAGGATGAAGGTGGAAAAGAAACACGAGTGGGAATTGAAGGTGCTTTTGGAGCGTATCTGAATGGAAAAGACGGTCAGCGTTTGATGCAGAAAATTGCCAAAAATCAGTGGAAACCGATTAGTGATAATAACGAAATAGAACCACGCGACGGTTACGATATCATTTCAACGATCGACGTGTATATTCAGGATATCGCGCACCATGCGTTGTTAAAACAACTGGAATTATACGAAGCCGATCACGGTTGTGTGGTGGTGATGGAAACGAATACCGGTGAGATCAAAGCGATTTCCAATTTAGGAAGAACCAGCGACGGTAGTTATTACGAAACGATCAACTATGCGGTGGCCGAATCGCACGAACCGGGATCAACTTTTAAACTGGTGGATCTGATTGCATTACTGGATGACCGAAAAGTAGATACCAGCAAAGTATACGATTCCAAAGGGGGTGATATTACGTATTACAACCGTCACGTTCGCGATTCCAAAAGAGGCGGATATGGAAAAGTTAGCCTGGCCAAAGGATTTGAAGTGTCGTCAAACACCGTAATGGTTCAGGCCGTTTACGACAATTATAAAGACAATCCGCGCCAGTTTGTAAACCGTATCAACAACCTTGGATTGGATCGTCCGTTAGGATTACCGTTTAAAGGAGAAGGAAAGCCGTTTATTCCGCAACCGGGCGAAAAAGGATGGTCGGGAGTGGCTTTACCATGGATGGCTTTTGGTTATGGTGTTTCGATTACACCGTTGCAAACGTTAACGCTATACAATGCCGTAGCGAACAACGGTGAAATGGTAAAACCGCAATTTGTAAAAGAAATCAAAGAATGGAATAAAACCATCAAAAAATATGATAAACAGGTGTTGAATCCAAAAATCTGTTCGGATGAAACCCTTAAAAAAGTACATGCCATTCTGGAAAATGTGGTAAAACGCGGAACGGGCTCCAAATTGTATTCAAAAGATTTTTCGATGGCCGGAAAAACAGGTACCGCTCAGGTGGATTACCATAAAGGCGACGGACAAATGTATTATGCCTCGTCGTTTGCCGGATATTTTCCAGCCGACAAGCCGAAATATTCCTGTATCGTAGTGGTGCACAAACCGAATACGTCAAAAGGATTGTATTACGGAGCCGATGTAGCCGGACCGGTTTTTAAGCGAATCGCGCAAAAAATATTTACCGATGTGCCATCGACAAACGAAGTGAAAAAATTAAACCGCAAAATCCTGAATCAGGAACAAAGCTATGCGGCCTATTATGATAAAGTTCAGAAAAAAGAAAACATCGTACCGAATGTGAAAGGAATGACTGGAATGGATGCGGTGGCGTTGTTGGAAAATTTCGGACTTAAAGTGAAAATAAAAGGAATAGGAAAAGTAAAACAACAGTCCATTTTACCGGGACAAGCCTTTACGAAAAACCAAGTAATAACATTAGAATTATCGTGACAGCCCTAAAAAACATATTATATAAAGTAGCGATCGAAGCGGTAAAAGGCACGACCGAAGTATCGGTTGGCAAAATTGAATTCGATTCCCGAAAAATAGAATCGGACGATGTATTTGTTGCGATCAAAGGAACCGTTTCCGACGGACATGATTTTATTGAAAAAGCAATCAGCCTGGGTGCGATAGCGGTAGTTTGCGAAGTAGTGCCGGAAACAACCCATGACGGAATTACCTATGTTCAGGTAGAAGATACGAGTTTGGCCTTAGCCTATATGAGTGCAAACTATTACGGTGATCCGTCGGCCAAATTAAAACTGGTTGGTGTTACCGGAACGAATGGGAAAACAACCATTGCGTCCTTGTTATATCAAATGTTTAAAAAGGCCGGTTATAAAGTTGGATTACTGTCAACCGTAAAAATTTTAGTCGATAATAAAGAATATAAAGCTACACATACCACACCGGATTCATTAACGATCAATCACTATATGAATGAAATGGTCGAAGAAGGTTGTGATTACTGTTTTATGGAAGTGAGCTCGCATGGGATTCACCAGAAACGTACCGAAGGGTTGCATTTTACCGGAGGCGTTTTTACCAACCTGTCGCACGATCATTTGGATTACCATCCGACATTTGCGGAATACCGCGATGTTAAAAAATCATTTTTTGACAACCTACCAAAAACCGCTTTTGCGATTACCAATATCGATGATAAAAACGGTCCGGTGATGTTGCAAAACACCAAAGCTAAAAAGCGTACCTACGCCCTAAAAACCTACGCGGATTACCGGGCGCAGATTTTAGAAAACCAGCTTTCCGGTTTGTTGCTAAAAATAAACGAACAGGAAGTATGGGTTCGCTTAATCGGTTCGTTTAACGCCTATAACCTTTTGGCTATTTATGGCGTGGCAATCGAATTGGGGATCGAAAGTCAGGAGGCATTGCGACTGTTAAGCGAACTGGAAAGTGTTTCCGGACGTTTTCAGTATATCGTATCCGCGGGAAATATCACCGCGATTGTGGATTATGCGCATACGCCCGATGCCTTAGAAAACGTATTAAAAACGATAGAAGATATCCGTACCAAAAACGAACAACTGATCACGGTTGTAGGATGTGGCGGCGATCGCGATACCACCAAAAGACCAATTATGGCGAACATTGCTTCAACAATGAGCGATAAAGCCATTTTTACGTCCGATAATCCGAGAAGTGAAAAACCGGAAGCCATTATCGATGACATGGAAAAAGGAGTGGAACCGCAAAACTATAAAAAAACGGTATCGATTGTGGATCGCAAACAGGCCATCAAAACCGCCTGTCAGCTTGCACAACCCAATGATATCATCCTGATTGCCGGGAAAGGACACGAAACCTACCAGGAAATTCAGGGTGTACGTCACGATTTTGACGATATGAAAACGGTAAAAGAACTATTAGAACAACTTAATAAATAACCAAATGCTGTATTATTTCTTTCAATATTTAGATAAAACCTTAGATATTCCAGGAACAGGAGTTTTCCAGTATATCACCTTCCGATCGGGTTTGGCTATTATTTTGTCGCTAATGATCTCCACGATTTTCGGAAAACGAATCATCAATTTTCTGCGAAAACAACAAATCGGAGAAACCGTTCGTGAATTAGGACTGGAAGGCCAAAAAGAAAAAGCAGGAACGCCAACGATGGGAGGATTGATTATTATCTTTTCGACGTTGATTCCGGTATTTTTATTAGCAAAACTAGACAATGTTTATGTGATGTTGCTAATCGTAACCACCCTTTGGATGGGAACCATTGGTTTTATCGACGATTATATCAAGATATTTAAAAAAGACAAAGAAGGACTAAAAGGGAAATTTAAAGTTGTTGGACAAGTAGGATTGGGAATCATCGTAGGTTCGGTATTGTATTTCCATCCGGGTGTTACGGTGCGAACTGACACGGCTACCAGTAATATTTTTCAAACGCCGGGAACGACAACCATTGCTCCGGCGCCAACAGAAGAAAAATCAACAGCGACTACGATTCCGTTCTTTAAAAATAACGAATTCGATTATGCCGAATTATTAGCCTGGACGGGCGATGGCTACGAAAAATATGCCTGGTTGATTTTTATTCCGGTTGTGATTTTTATCATCACGGCGGTTTCCAACGGTGCCAATCTTACCGATGGAATCGACGGACTGGCAGCGGGAACATCGGCCATATCGGTGCTTACGCTCGGAATTTTTGCCTTCGTTTCCGGTAATATCATCTTTTCGAATTACCTGAATATTATGTATATCCCGAATTCCGGGGAAATGACGGTCTATATCGCGGCCTTTGTAGGGTCGCTCATCGGTTTTCTCTGGTACAACACCTATCCGGCAAGCGTATTTATGGGCGATACCGGAAGTTTAACCATCGGAGGGATTATTGCGGTTTTGGCTATCGCGGTGCGTAAAGAATTATTGATCCCGGTACTGTGCGGAATTTTCCTTGCCGAAAATTTATCCGTAGTAGTACAGGTGGCCTATTTTAAATATACAAAAAAGAAATACGGCGAAGGAAGACGAATCTTTCTGATGTCGCCTTTGCATCACCATTATCAGAAAAAGGGCTATCACGAAAGTAAGATCGTAACCCGTTTCTGGATTGTGGCGATTTTGTTAGCGATTTTCTCATTGGTTTCATTAAAATTAAGATAGTATGAGACTAGTAGTATTAGGAGGCGGAGAAAGCGGTGTTGGCACTGCGATCTTAGGAAAGAAAAAAGGATACGAAGTATTTCTGTCCGATTTCGGAAAAATAAAAAACAACTATAAAGAAGTGTTGATTCTAAACCAGATTCCCTGGGAAGAAGAAACCCATACGGACGATTTGATTCTGAATGCCGATGTGGTTATGAAAAGCCCCGGTATTCCCGACAAGTCACCGATTGTAAAAAAGCTAAAGGAAAAAAATATTCCGATTATCTCGGAAATCGAGTTTGCCAACAAATTTACAGATGTGGTAACGGTTGGAATCACCGGAAGTAACGGAAAAACCACCACGACCATGCTCACGCATCACCTGTTAAAACAGGGCGGATTAAATGTAGGTTTGGCCGGAAACATCGGAAAAAGTTACGCCTGGCAGATCGCCGAAAACAAATTTGAAGCCTATGTTTTGGAGTTAAGTAGTTTTCAGCTCGACGGGGTTATCGATTACAAACCGCATATTGCTGTAATCACGAACATCAGTCCGGATCATTTGGATCGCTATAATTACGACTACAGTCAATATATCGAAGCCAAATTCAGGATTACCAAAAACCAGACGGAAGACGATTATCTGATTTATGATGCCGATGATGAAGCCATAACCGACTGGCTGAGCAAAAACAAAATACGAGCAAAGAAAGTTCCTTTTTCACTCACAAAAACACTGGAAGAAGGCGCTTATATAAAAGACGATACGATTTATACCAACATCAACAACGAGACATTTATCATGCCAATAAACGAACTATCATTAGAAGGAAAACATAACGTAAAAAATGCAATGGCAGCAACTACAGTAGCGCAATTGATGCGTATCCGAAAAGCAACAATCCGCGAAAGTCTGTCCGATTTCCAGGGAGTGGAACATCGTTTGGAAAAAGTACTGAAAATACAAAATGTACAGTATGTAAACGATTCCAAAGCGACCAATGTAAATGCGACCTTCTTTGCTTTGGATAGTATGACTACGCCAACCGTATGGATCGTTGGAGGTGTGGATAAAGGAAACGATTATGCCGAATTAATGCCGTTGGTACGTGAAAAGGTAAAAACAATCGTTTGTTTGGGTGTGGATAATTCCAAAATAATCGAAGCCTTTGGTAACGTAGTGGACGTAATGGTGGAAACCACCAGCATGACCGAAGCGGTAAAAATTGCCCAGAAAATGGCCGAAAAAGGGGATACGGTTTTATTATCACCGGCTTGTGCCAGTTTCGATTTATTTGAAAGTTACGAAGACCGTGGAAAGCAGTTTAAAAACGCCGTACAAAGTCTTTAAAAAATAAAAAAAGAATAACAATGAAAGCATTATTAACCAATTTAAAAGGAGATAAAGGGATCTGGGCATTTGTGTCCCTGTTGGCCCTGTTTTCTTTTATGCCGGTTTTTAGTGCCAGTACGAACCTGGTTTATGTGGTGGGAAAAGGCTCAACGGTAGGATACCTGATGAAGCACCTGGTGCATATTTTTATCGGTTTCTGCCTGATCTATTTCGTACATAAAACACCCTACCATTATTTTAAGGCGATTTCGAAAGTAGCCTTACCGATAGTGGTGTTATTACTGGCTTATACGATGGTTCAGGGAACAACAATTGGCGGTGCAAATGCCAGTCGTTGGATTCAGGTTCCGTTTATCGGAGTCAGTTTTCAGACCTCGGCACTGGCGCTAATTGTGCTTATGGTATATGTGGCCCGCTACCTGTCGAAAATCGAAGGAAAAGAATATACGTTTCAGTCGTCACTTTTTGAACTTTGGTTGCCGGTTTTTTCAGTAATAATATTAATTTTGCCGGCCAATTTTTCCACAGCGGCCTTGATCTTTTCAATGGTGTGTATGTTGGTTTTCGTAGGGAAATACCCAATGAAATACCTCGGAATCATTATCGGTGCGGGATTAGTAGGATTGATCATGTTCGTTCTGGTTGCCAAAGCCTTTCCGGATGCCATGCCAAACCGTGTGGATACCTGGATGAGTCGTATCGAACGATTCAGTTCGGATGAACCGAATGAGGACGATTATCAGATTGAAAAAGCAAAAATTGCAATCGCTTCCGGGAAAATTTACGGATTGGGACCGGGAAAAAGTGTACAGAAAAACTTTTTACCACAATCGTCGTCCGACTTTATTTTCGCGATTATCGTGGAAGAATACGGACTGTTGGGCGGATTGGCCATTTTGTTTATGTACCTGATGCTGTTCTTTCGTTTTTTGATCACCTCGCATAAAGCGCCAACCATGTTCGGAAAATTGCTGATCGTTGGTCTCGGCTTTCCGATTATTTTCCAGGCTTTGGTCAATATGGGCGTAGCGGTGGAATTACTGCCTACAACCGGTCAGACCTTACCGTTGATCAGTAGCGGGGGAAGTTCGATCTGGATGACGTGTATTGCGATCGGGATCATTTTAAGTGTGACGAAAAAAGAAGAAGAAATCGCTCAGGAAGAAGAAAAAAAACGACAACGGGAAGAAATTTTGCAGCGCCTTATCGATAAGGAAATGGAAAAAGAAGAAGTGGTTGAAGAAGATTATTCCATCGAGACTGTGGGTGACAACCCGATGAATGCCGTTTTAAATAAAGAATAATAGTTGTAAGCAACATCAAAATAAAATGAAAGAGAACCCAAAATTCATAATTAGCGGAGGCGGAACCGGAGGACATATCTATCCGGCTATTGCTATTGCCAACGAATTGAAAGTTCGCTTTCCGAAAGCCGAAATCCTGTTTGTGGGTGCGAAGGATAAAATGGAGATGCAAAAAGTACCACAAGCCGGTTATCCGATTAAAGGATTATGGATTGCGGGAATTCAGCGAAAATTGACATTCCAAAACCTGATGTTTCCGTTAAAGCTGATTTCCAGTTTAACCAAATCATACGGGATTTTAAAACAATTCAAACCCGATGTGGTTATCGGAACCGGAGGTTTTGCCAGCGGAGCCGTATTAAAAGTCGCTGCCGGAATGAATATCCCAACCGTGATTCAGGAACAGAATTCCTTTCCGGGAATCACGAATAAATTGCTAGGAAAAAAAGCCAATGCAATATGTGTGGCCTACGAAAACCTGGAGCAGTTTTTTCCAAAAGATAAAATCCGGTTAACCGGAAATCCGGTTCGTCAGGATCTGATTTCGGTAGCCGAAAAAAGAAATGAAGCCATCGCGCATTTCAAACTCGATCCGTCCAAAAAAACACTATTGGTGTTGGGTGGAAGTTTGGGCGCCAGACGAATCAACCAGCTTATCGCAAAAGAGATCGATTGGTTGTTGGAACAAGGAGTTCAGATCATCTGGCAATGCGGAAAGCTTTATTTTGAAGAATACAAACACTTTTCTGAAAAAGAAAATGTACAGGTTTTGGCCTTTATTGATCGTATGGATTTAGTATATGCGGCGGCCGATATGGTGATTTCCCGTTCGGGAGCATCATCGGTTTCGGAGCTTTGCATCGTGGGGAAACCGGTGATTTTTATTCCGTCGCCCAACGTAGCCGAAGACCATCAGACAAAAAATGCTAAAGCGATTGTCGATAAAAAAGGAGCCTTGTTGTTAAAAGAATCCGAACTGGACAATCATTTTGAAACCACGTTTAAAGGCTTGCTGGAAAACGAAGAACAAAGAAAAGAATTAAGTGACACGATTAAACAATTGGCCTTACCGAATGCGACAAAGCAAATTGTGGATGAGATTGTCCGATTGATACGATAACCAAAAGAAATTGATTGCAGGAGCATGAATTTACCGCAAATACATAACGTATATTTTATCGGAATAGGAGGCATCGGAATGAGTGCTTTGGCCCGTTATTTTAAAAACATCGGGAAAAATGTAGCCGGATATGATAAGACACCGACGCACCTTACGGCCGAATTGGAAGAAAGTGGTATTGCGATCCATTTTGAGGATAATGTGTCTTTAATTGACGAAACTTTCCGGAATAAAGAAAATACCCTGGTGGTGATTACGCCGGCAGTGCCAAAACAGCATGCGGAATGGAATTATTTTCTGGATAACGGATTTGTGGTCAAAAAAAGAGCGGAAGTATTGGGAATCATTACCAAAGATACGTTTTGCTTCGCGGTAGCCGGAACACATGGAAAAACCACCACGTCCAGTATTTTAGGGCATGTTTTGTATGAAAGCGGTGTTGATATGACGGCCTTTTTAGGTGGAATTGTGGAAAACTATAATTCCAATCTGATTGGAAACGGAAAAACGGTAACCGTAGTGGAAGCCGATGAATTCGATCGTTCGTTTCTGCATTTACACCCGGATATCGCTTGTGTGACGTCGATGGATGCCGATCATTTGGATATCTATGGTGATAAAGCCTCGATTGAAGCTTCTTTTATAGAATTTGCGAATAAAGTAGCCGATAAAAAACAACTGTTTGTAACCAATGGCCTGCCGATCGAAGCAGTGACGGTAGGAATTGATGACGACGCACAGTTTACGGCAAAAAATATACGAATTGTAGACGGTTGGTATGTGTTTGATGTTACCACACCTACCGGAGAATTAAAAGACATCAAATTTGGATTGCCTGGAAGACATAATCTGACCAATGCTTTACTGGCGTTGGCGATGGCAAAAACCTACGGGGTTTCGGATAGCGATATTGCCAAAGCGCTGTTGAGTTTTAAAGGAGTGCGAAGACGTTTTTCGTTTCAGATTCGTAAGCCGGAGTTTGTGTATATTGACGATTATGCGCACCATCCAACCGAAATTAATGCGGTACATCAGGCGGTTCGCGAATTGTATCCGGGGAAAAAGGTACTGGCGGTATTTCAGCCGCATTTGTACAGTAGAACCCGTGATTTTGCAGATGATTTTGCTAAAAGTCTGTCGCAATTTGACGAAATTCTGTTGATGGATATTTATCCGGCGCGGGAATTGCCAATGGAAGGGATTACCTCCGAATGGTTGTTAGGGAAAATCGAAAACAGTAACAAAAAACTGATTTTAAAAGAAGCCCTGATTCCGGCACTGGAAAACAGCGATGCACCGGTAATTGTAACGATAGGAGCAGGTGATGTAGGGGAAATGGTGCCCGATATTCGAAAAGCATTAGAAGTAGTAAAAAAATAAAAAAACGATGAAAAAAATAAAATGGACAGATGTAAGATTGGTACTCATGATTGGAGTAGTGATTTTCCTGTACTCATTTTCATCGAAGCGAAATGAAACCCGTTATCTGCAAAAAACAGAGGTTCGGTTTAAAGGTGAAAATAACCTTTTCATCACGCCTGAAACGGTTGATAACTTGTTAATACAAAATTTTAACAAAGTTACGAGCATAAGGAAAGATAAGCTAGATTTGAATAGATTGGAGCATATTCTCGACAGTAATGAAATGATAGCCAAAGCAGAGGTCTTTGCCACTATTGACGGGACTTTAGAGGCGGTCGTGACACAGAAAACACCGGTAGCACGGGTCGATGACGGAGAGCGTTCTTATTATATTGACTATGAGGGAAATCAGATGCCGTTGTCGGATAATTTTGCAGCTCGGGTTCCGTTGGTTTCAGGTGAAATAAACACCGAAAACAAAGGCAAACTGACCGAAGTACTCCGGAAAATTTATGACGATGAGTTTTTGAAAAAAAACATCACCGGAATACAAATTTTGCCCACAGGAAGTCTGATTATGACTAACCGGAATTACAATTATCAAATCCTTTTCGGAAGAACGATAAATGTTGACAAGAAATTTGACAACTATAAGGCCTTTTTTCAACATGCGATAAAAGACACCCTTATCGGGAATTATAAAACAATTAATCTGAAGTTTACACAACAAGTAGTGTGCACCAAATATTAGACTATGGAAAAAGAAAGTATTGCAGTAGGTTTGGATATTGGGACAACCAAAATTGTCGCCATGATCGGCAAGAAAAATGAGTACGGCAAATTAGAAATTTTAGGGGTTGGAAAATCCAAAAGCCTTGGTGTGGCGCGCGGAGTTGTAAACAATATTACGCAGACAATTCAATCCATTCAGCAGGCCGTTTTGGACGCTGAGGCGGATTCGGGATATAAAATCAACGATGTGGTGGTAGGCATAGCCGGTCAGCACATTCGCAGTATTCAGCACAGCGACTATATCAGTCGTCACAATCCGGAAGAAGTGATTGGTGATGCCGATATTGACTTATTGATCAATCAGGTGCACAAATTGGCCATGTTGCCGGGTGAGGAAATCATCCACGTGTTACCACAGGAATTTAAAATCGACGGACAATCGGAAATCAAAGAACCTATTGGGATGTATGGTGGCCGACTGGAAGCGAGTTTTCACGTGGTAGTGGGACAGGCGTCTTCCATCCGAAATGTGGGACGTTGTATTAAAAGCTCCGGTTTGGATTTGTCCGGTTTAACATTGGAACCATTGGCGTCGGCTGATGCGGTGTTAAGTCAGGAGGAAAAAGAAGCCGGTGTAGCGTTGATTGATATCGGAGGCGGGACAACCGACCTGGCCATTTTTAAAGACGGTATCATTCGCCATACGGCAGTAATCCCATTCGGAGGAAATGTGATCACCGACGATATTAAAGAGGGTTGTTCGATTATTGAAAAACAAGCCGAGTTGTTAAAAGTAAAATTCGGATCGGCCTGGCCGGGCGAAAACAAAGACAACGAGATTGTTTCGATACCGGGATTACGAGGACGCGAACCGAAAGAGATATCGTTAAAAAACCTTTCGAAAATCATCCACGCCAGAGTTGTGGAAATTGTAGAACAGGTTTTTGCGGAGATCAAAGCCTACGGACACGAAGATCCGAGAAAGAAACTGATCGCCGGAATTGTATTAACAGGAGGTGGTGCTCAGTTAAAACACATCAAACAACTGGTGGAATACATCACCGGAATGGACACCCGGATCGGTTATCCGAACGAGCATCTGGCCGGAAATTCCGATGAAGAAATCTCCAGCCCGTTATATGCCACGGCAGTAGGATTGGTGATGAACAGTATCCGAAATAATACGAAAAGTGCAACGCCACTGGCCGAGATTAAAAAGGAACAACCAAAAGTTGAAATCAAACCACAACCGGTTAGAATCGAACCGGAACCGGAAGAGATTGAAGAAGAAATAATAGCAGAAGCAGCGCCGTTAAAGCCAATTAATGTAAGAAATGACGTAGATTCAGAATCTACCAAAGAAAAGATTAAAAGAGGCTTTTTCGACAAATATATAGATAAGATTAAGGAATTTTTAGATAACGCAGAATAAAACCGATACGATATGAACAGCAACTCAGAATTTGGAAGCATTGCATTTGATTTGCCAAAAAACCAATCAAATGTGATTAAAGTTATTGGTGTAGGTGGCGGTGGTAGTAATGCCATTAACCACATGTTTAAACAAGGAATTAAAGGAGTAGATTTCGTGGTTTGTAATACCGATTCACAGGCATTGCAAAGCAGTTCGGTTCCGAATAAAATTCAACTTGGCGTTAACTTGACAGAAGGGCTTGGAGCCGGAGCAAATCCAGAAGTAGGACAACAGTCGGCTTTGGAAAGTATCGAGGAAATTGAGAAAATGTTGGACGTAAATACCAAAATGGTGTTTATTACGGCCGGTATGGGTGGTGGAACCGGAACAGGAGCTGCACCGGTAATCGCGCAATTGTCCAAAGAAAGAGATATCCTGACTGTAGGAATTGTAACGATTCCATTCCAGTTTGAAGGAAAAGTACGTCAGGAACAAGCCTTGTTGGGAGTAGAAAGACTTCGCAAACAGGTGGATTCGTTAATCGTTATCAACAACAATAAATTAAGAGAAGTATACGGTAACTTAGGATTCAAGGCCGGATTCTCCAAAGCGGATGAAGTATTGGCAACCGCTTCACGAGGAATCGCCGAAGTAATTACACACCACTATACGCAGAATATCGACTTAAAAGATGCGAAAACCGTATTGTCCAACAGTGGAACCGCTATTATGGGATCGGCTGTGGCAAACGGCGAAAACAGAGCGAAAGATGCGATTGTGGATGCATTGGATTCTCCGTTGTTAAACGACAACAAAATTACCGGTGCTAAAAACGTATTATTATTGATCGTATCCGGAACCAACGAAATCACGATTGACGAAATCGGAGAGATCAACGACCATATCCAGGAAGAAGCGGGCTACAATGCCAACATCATCATGGGGGTTGGTGAAGATGAATCGTTAGGAGACGCTATTGCGGTAACCATCATTGCTACGGGATTTAACGTAGAGCAACAGGCGGAAATCGTAAATACAGAGCCAAAAAAAATTATTCACACCTTAGAGGGTGAGCAAAAATTGGTTCAGGATTTATCGGCAACCGGATTTGTACCATCATTTGACTTCTCAACTCCGGTTGAAAAAGCAACGGCACAAGCGATGATCAATGATATTATTGCTGAACAACCGGAAGAAAAAATCGTTTTCGCTTTAGAAGAAGAAGTGGAAGTAGAAGAAGTATACGAAAAAAAACAACCGACGGCAGTAATTGAAGAAGAATTAGAATTGCCAACGGCAGATTTTATCAATAACCTGGATGTGTTTTTCGAAATCGTTTCACCGGTAAAAGAGGAAGCTCCGGCTCCGACTCCGGTTATGAGAGACGTTCGCGAAATTGAGGTAATCGAACCGCAGTTTGTACTGCCAAAAGTAGAAGAGCAAATTGCCTTTTCATTCGATTTGCCGGTAACAGCAGCTCAGGACAGAGTTGTTTTCGATCTTAGCAATGAAACCAAAGATATCAAAGTAAACCAACCGGTACAGGTGGTTCCGGTAACGGAAGTAAACCAGTCGGGAGTGGTGAAATACTCTTTGGAAGATTATATGGAGAAAGAAAACGAACTATTGGCTTCTAAAGCGGTTGAACCTGTAAAAGAAGAACCGGTTGCGGAAGAGTTAAACTTTACGATGCGAAAAGTAGAGCCGGCTCAGACACAATCCAGCTTCGACGAGATTTCTCCGGTTGAAATGACGATCGAGGAAACGTTGCGAATGAGAGCCGAAGAGCGCAAAAGAAAAATGAAAGAGTTCAATTACAAATTCAATAACAGCGCTTCCCGCGTGAATGAATTGGAAAAAGAACCGGCATATAAAAGAATGGGAGTCGATTTAAACGCCGCTTCTGTTGATAATAGCAAATCGCGTATGTCATTGGGAATGGATAGTAACGACGACTTACAGTTGCGTTCGAACAACTCTTTTCTACATGATAACGTAGACTAACTAACCTACATTTGAGAAACCTTTAACCCGAAATCAAACCCGATTTCGGGTTATTTTTTATATCTTCGCAAAGCATTCCGGAACAAAGAATGTCGTACAAATGGCATTTTGGAAATCACTTTTTCGGATCAATAAACGAAAATTAAACCATTAAAAATATGAGCTTACAGACTAAGATCATGGACGAAATGAAAACCGCCATGAAAGCCAAAGATACCGTAGCGCTAGAAGCCTTACGTGCCATTAAATCGGAAATTTTATTAGCGCAGACTTCCGGAACAGGTCAGGAATTAAAAGAAGAAGACGAAATAAAAATATTACAAAAACTGGTAAAACAACGAAAAGACAGTGCGACTATTTTTAGCGAGCAGGGAAGAGCGGATTTAGCAGAGCCGGAATTGGCTCAGGTTGCCGTGATCGAAAAGTTTTTACCGGCACAATTGTCTGAAGCAGAGGTAGAAGCAATTATTACAAAAATCATTGCCGACGGTGGTTTTTCCGGAATGGGAAGCATGGGACAGGTAATGGGTGTTGCTTCTAAAGAATTGGCAGGTAAAGCTGATGGAAAAACAATTTCAACAATTGTAAAAAAGCTTCTGGCATAATTTGCAAAAATCAAATCAGATTGTTTTCTTTGCAATCTGATTAAAAATGGCCGCGTAGTTCAACTGGATAGAATATCAGATTTCGGCTCTGAGGGTTGGGGGTTCGAACCCCTCCGTGGTCACCAAATCTCCAAAAGAGTTTTTCTTTTTTGGAGATTTTTTTTGTTTTATAAGTTATTGAGGTGGAAATCTTGTTGTTGAGAAATGGTGCTTATTCTGCACATTGATGTGAATAAATAGAGCGGACACGAGCAAGATGCTCGCACCAGCAGGGGTAAAAAATATGCTACAAAATAAGTGTTTTTATGACACGAAACAAAATTACAGCTCCAGCATAATCCGCTAAAAATGAATTTTTAAATCTATTTCCTTTCCTCCTTTTTGTTTGTCTTTTCGATATATTTGCAGACACCCCTAATTTATTTACCCATGAAAATATACCAGGATTTTTTTGATACGCTTAAAAAATATTTACTGCTTTTAGAAATTGATAAAAAAAAGGGGATTGTCGGATGCAATGATCAAGATATTGAAAAGCTAAAGAATGAAAAAGGCGCAATTCCTGCGGCTTATGAAGCTTATTTGAGAAGTATCGGAAAAAAATTCTTATTCGAATTTATGGATGCTGAAGATATGGCTTTTGAAAGCTTGGACTATATCAATTCTTTTGCGAATGATGTATTTAAAGAAAATGCTTTACAAATAGAAAAGGATTTTTTTGTTATTTCTGAAAGGCGAAATGACTATATTTCTCTAATCTATTCGGATGAAGAAAACCCCGAAGTATGGATTATGAGTGAGTATTGGGATGAAAAAGAGGGCGAAAATCTTTCCGTTCGAACCAATAGTTTTACAACATTGATGCTTATTTTTTTCCAACAAACGCTGCGTAATCATACGGCGAGTTTTCATTTTATTCCCAGTACGATTAAAAATAAGGAAGCTTACTTCCGGGAAAAATATCAAAACTGGCTGAACGGTTTAAAAACAATAAAAAACATCATCGATCAGTATCCAAATGATAACAATTTGATCAACGAACTAAACAGTTCCTTTTTAGATTATTATATGGCAAATGAGGACGCCATAACCGGATCTTTAAACAAATCGGAATCCGTTGAAGAAAAGGAGGCTGACATAATTACTGATCCGTCATATTTACCCGAAACAGCGAAGAAGAAAAGTTTATTTGAAAAACTAAAAGATCTTTTCGGGTAACAACAAATTTATATATAACCATTTAGTGAATGTGCAAACAAAAAGTAGCGTAAAAGTTAAGCTACATTTTATACATAGTTATTTTTTACGACATTCTTTCCTCCGCTAAATTTAAGATTTTGAACTTAACTCTAACGCCACGCTAAGTTAGCATATCCAATCTCAAGAGAACATGCAGAATTGCATTATAATAATACTCCACGACCCAATAAGAATACGTTAATGATGAGTGTAACACTAAAAGTAGTTTAAAAATGATACATAGACGTTTTATAGGTAGATTGAATGAGCCAGAAAAAATCGGCACAATAGATATATCAATTTTGAAAGCAAAATATGCAACACAATTAGCCACTCTTATCGATAGTGATGTTCTTTTGGAATATCTTGAACATTATGGCGAATCAGTTTTCATGAATGGGCTATTTTCTTTTATAAATCCTCTTGATTATGAAACATTATTAAAAGAGTTTCCAAAATTAAAAA
>NZ_JASLCE010000062.1 GCF_030146175.1 Flavobacterium sp.
TTAGGTTGGACATTGCTAAGAATCGGGTAGGTTCCTCCATTGAACAAAAAAATTCCGCTCGTTCCGAAACAGCATAGCCTTTACCATTATCGGTTAACGTTACAATAGCTATCGTCTTGGCATCATCACCGGACATTCCTATCTCGGTATCCCATTTCCATCGTAGGTTGTCTGTTCCGCCAACCAAAATAACATTTTTGTCAATATCGATCCAATTGACTACAAGGTGTGTAAGTGTTTCACTCATTTTATTTTGTATTATGGTTATTAGCGGGTCGTTTCTTCGATTTAATTTAATCGTAATCCGCTATTTGAACTTTTAACCAATCTTCTAATGCTTTAAATTTTTCGGTTGTAATATGATTTTTGTAATTCGAAATTTTATGAAGTAACGTTTCATAATCCTCTAAATCGTAATACAGTGCTTTTGGATCTTCTCCAAGTTCAATCATTTCCTCATGCCAGATGATCACTTCATTTGCCTGTTCCACATAATAATCGGCAATGAGCTGTTTGGAATCGGTATAATTTTGAATCAGGTATTCTCCAAAATCATAATGCCAACGATCGAAATTGCTCGGACCATTGAAATATAAGGTTCCGTCTGTAATCTCATATCGGTAAATATCTTCCGGGATTACGTAGAATAAGCTATCTTCCAAATAGAGCGCCATATCCTTTAGAAAGACATTAAAGTCGTTGTCAAAACCATACTTGCTACCACTTTGTATGCAGACATAAATACCGGGTTCCTTGCAATCAATTACCCTTTCTGTTGCATATACCGAGTATCTTCTCACTTTACCATCCGGCGTATTGGTGACAAATGTATTTTCAAAAACGTTCAGTTCGTTTCCAATAGTATTAGTTTTATTAATGCCATATTTTTCTGAAAAGAGACTTTCTTTGTCTTTGCGAACCCGAAGGATAGCACCGGAATTCAGCATTCTTGATTTAAGTTGGTATACGGAATGTAGTGTTCCCATTTTTTGTAATAGCGGCTTTAGTCAAATAAAATTTCGGTATCAATAGGGCGGAAATCAAATCCGGTCAGTTTATTTTCTTCAATGGCATTTTTTACTTTTTCGTTACAGATTAAGCCTATTCCAAAAGCGGGAGTGATATCAAAACACCCAGCGATTTTTAATGATTTCGACTTTAAATCCCAACCGGCTTCATCTTCAATGTCATCAAATAATATTCTAAACTTAGCTTTATAATCTTCAAAGTCGTCTACAGCTATTATCGCTCCCGATTTTTCATAAATATCGTTATATTCAATAAATTCAGATTTTTTAAAATCTATTTTGCTTGTAGCGCCATATTCGTACCAAAGAAAACGATAGGGATGAGGCGTTCCGCGGCGAAAAATAGTCATGGGATGAAAACTGCCGTTTATTGTAAAGGTTTCTAAAATCTGAGAACATTTTTCACTGAGAAATAAACCACTGGATGTGATGACAAAATTATTAGAAACACAGTCTGAAAGCCTCGAATTATTATGCAAAACAAAATTATTAAGGTCGGGAATGTCATCTTCTGATTTCCATTTGCTTATGATACCCCATTGCGAAGCTCTTGCTTCATGAAAACCGATTTTTAATTCTTTTACCTGAGGATATTTACCAATTATTTTCGAATCGGTTTCTTGTTTTATTTCAAAGTATTTCATACTTAATTATTTAATCGTAATCCGCTATTTGAACTTTTAACCAATCTTCTAATGCTTTATATTCTTCCGGAGTACTAGTATTTTTGTAATTTGAAATATTATCGAGTAATTCTTCATACTCGTCTACATCATACAAATCTTTTGGATTTTCACCCTCTTCAATCATTTCATTATGCCGTACTAGCATTTCGTATGTTTGATCAGCATAATAATCGCCAATAATTGGCTCGGCATCGGTATAATTTGCTTTTAAGTATTTTCCAAAATCATAATTCCAAACACTAAAATCGCGGGTGTTTTTATGATATAATGTTCCATTTGTGATTTCATACCGGTTGATTATAAGATCCCAGATCACGTAGAATAGGGAATCTTCCAAATAGGCAGCCATCTCATTTATAAGCACATCAAAATCGCTTCCGAAACCATTTTTACTGCTATCCTGTATGGATATATAAATACCAAGTTCTTTAAAATCTATGATTCTTTCTGTGGCATAAAGGGCATATCTTCTCACTTTTCCATCCGGAGCGTTTATGACGAATGTATTGGAAAAAATACCGTGCCCGTCATTGGTATAATCGATTTGAGGATCGGTGTATTTTTCTAAAAAAGCAGTCTCTTTTTCTCTTCGAACCCGTAGGATGGCACCACAATTTATGACTTTGGGTTTTAACTGATAGACTTCATGTAGTGTTCCCATTTCTGTTTGTAATTGGAAGTACAAACATATCGTTTTATTTCATTTTTTTGTGAAATTTTTTAAAATATTCGTATTTAATCTGATACCTGATATCGCGGATTTGTAATCCGTGATATCAAGGTGTACACTGTGATCAATTGTTCTTTTATTTGATCAATCTTTTCTGAAGAAAGGATGCGGCATCATTAAATTCCCAGTTATCAATAGAAGCAGAATAATCGGTTCCGGCATAAACGGCAATAGTGTTATCTTTTTTACCAATAACCGTTTGACTCCAAAAATCAAAATAGTCCAAATAAAATACATGAATACTATCCGGTTGATGCTTTACTTTATTGCCCTCTGCGAATAAATGAGCTGCCGGCGGAATAAGTGTTCGTATTCCCGAATCGGCAAACTCAATAGCGGATTCACCATAGAATACAAATTCTTTTACATTATCGGAATCCGACATCCGATTATTAAAAGCAGGTTCCTCAAAATCCAATCCGATCATAGCATGAAACTCATCTCTGACTTCATCTTCGTATTCTTCATTTTTAATCATATCGGCATAACTCAAATTTTCCGGATCGACATCAAATTGATCCCAGTCAACGATTTCATCTTTATCAAATTCATTCCAAACCTGACTCGGATTGATATAGCGGAATTCAAATCCATCAAAACACTGATAAAAAGATGCTAATTCCGGATCAATATCTTTGTTAAACAGCTGTTTGTATTGCGCTGTCACCATTTGTGCGTTTTCTTCGGATCCTTTTGGAATATACAAATGGGTGATAAACAAATCGGGATTTTGGAGGATATTTTTTATTTTGTCGTAAACCCGTTGTCCTAAATTCTCGAATGTACTGCCTTTAATTCCTTTGCAGTCTTTTAGGTATTCGATCTGATGTAATAAATCCTGGTTCATATTTTAAAGAGTAAATGGTGTAATGATTTGAAATTTGATCTGTACCTAAAGTAACCGTTTTTACTATCTGAATTTGTGCTGTTTTCGGATCAGTTCGATTATCGGGACAAACAGTTCTATCGCTTCTGTTGCCGCTCTCCAGGTATAATCTATGTTTTTATTAGCCAAAAGGATACCAAATTTCCATTCGGAACCGTCCAGAACGATGGCTTTTTCCTTCCGCAAGCTTTCGGGTAATGCTGTTTGTTCCAGTTTTACTAATTGCTGTTTTAGTCCTGTAATATCGGTTTCGGAAAGCTTTTTTTCATCGGTAATGATTCGAAGTCGGTCCAGATTATAAATCCCGCTGGTCCATTGGGAGTAGTTGTATTCGGTATCCCATTGTCTGAATCTTGAAAGGATTGTTCCGTCTGGGGTTTCAACTACAATTATTTTATATGGAAATCCACCAATTGACGGGAATTGGGCGAAATAGGCCACGATTTTTTCTCCATCTTTTAAATCAAAGCTTTCGACTTCAATTTCGGCCGCACGCATTACGGCTATGGGATCATTTGTAAGTCTTTCCATTTTTTGAGCCTTTGTTTGTACGGATTTTAAGGTTAAAAAACTCAGTTGATCATTAAATAGGAGTAGGGTTTTCCAGATAAAGCAAGCCTGTCCGGTTATTCTAAGTCAATTTTAAAATCTTCTTTGAGGAATTCTCTAAAGTCAGCCCATTCCACTTCATTATGATGCCCACACCATGGGTGAGCATCATTGAAGTCGAATATTTTAGCAAAATCTTCAGACGATTTATCACAACATAGTAGAAACTCATGGTGTGATCCCCATTCGCCAATAACCAGAAATAGTTTATCATTTTTGGTAAGTTGGTTGGCATCCCGTCGTTCCAAAAATTCATTGTCAAACATTGCTGTCCATGATGTGGTGTTGGATAATGCTCTTGAAAGACTATATAAATCGCCAACGTCTAATTTTTGGACATTATCCGTATAAATTCGCGGTACTTCAAGGTTTTGATCAAGATATTCCGAATCGAAATAAGCGGAGTAAATTTGCTTTAATCGTTCCGTTACTTCCTTGTTGATTTCTTCCTGGGGCATATTTTGATTTTTGGGTCTACACGATTTATAGGGTAGTTAGAAACAATTAGTTTTCGATTTTAATTTCAAACATTTTGTCCCAGTTTTTACCAGTCACAAAAATGGTTTTGGTTTTAGGATTGTAGGCAATTCCGTTTAAAACGTCCAGATCCGGGTGTGCCGTTACTTTCGATTTAAGATCGCTAAGGTTTACAATAGCTTCTACCGCGCCATTTTTCGGATCGATAATCGCAATCGCATCTTTGGTATAAATGTTAGCATAAATTTTACCGTCGATCCATTCCATTTCGTTTACCGCTTTAATTTTAGAACCGGCCGTATAAACATTAATATAGTCCACTTCTTTAAAGTCTGCCGGATTTACAAACCAGATTTTTTCGGTTCCGTCCGACATTAGCAGGTTTTTACCGTCGTTCGATAATCCCCATCCTTCCATTTGTTTAAAATAAGGGAAGGTTTTTTCTTTTGTAAACGTATCGGCATTATAAACGTAGGCTTCGTTATTCTGATACGTAAGTTGGTATACTTTATTATTTAATACGGTTGTACCTTCTGCAAATACATTTTGAGGTAATTCGACAATCTTATATACTTTTCCGGTTTTATAATCGGTTTTGCGCAAACTGGAAATACCGCGCAATCCGGTTCCGTTTCCGGCACCATTTCCGGTACTTTCAATTAAAGTGTCGCGGTAAAATTCCAATCCCTGTGTATAGGCCTTGATGTCGTGCGGGTAGGTGTTTAAAATTTTATACTTTAAAAGTTTCGGTTGTACATCCGATACTACTTCAATACGTCCGGTTATTTCATTTGATTTTCCTTCCGAATAAACCAAGGCTTTAATATTCTGGTAGCCCAGTTTTTGTTCTTTTAAAGCAAAAGCAAATTTTTCACTTCCTTTAACGCGGCCTACAATTTTGTTGTTGATGTAAAAAACAATAGAGTCGACAGGCTTGTTTTCGACATTTTTTATACCCAATCCAAGGCTTTCATTGGGCTGGTATACCTCTTTTAAGTCGGTTGTATCGAGGCTAAATAAATTTTCTTCATTTTTTTTTCCGTTGTCACACGAAAAGAAAAAAGAGCTTAATAAAATGAATGCGAATGCATTATACTTTTTCATGGTTATTAAAATTGGATACCACAATATACAATTGTATTTTATATCTCACAATTGCCTTGCAAAAATATAAAAAGATTGTATATTTGCACCGGCAAGTCCTACACGACCAGCTCCTGCAGACT
>NZ_JASLCE010000153.1 GCF_030146175.1 Flavobacterium sp.
TTTTTAATTTTGGAAACTCTTTTAATAATGTTTCATAATCAAGAGGATTTATAAAAGAAAATAGCCCTTCCATGAAAACTGATTCGCCATAATGTTCAAGATATTCCAAAAGAACATCACTGTCGATAAGAGTGGCTAATTGTGTCGCATATTTTATTTTTAAAGTTGCGATATCTATTATGCTAATTTTTTCAGGTTCATTCAATCTATCTATAAAATCTTCATGTATCATTTTATATCACTTTTTTAGGTTTCTTATGAATCTGTTTTTTTTATTTATTGTCGTGACATCAGGCAGTTAAAATCTTTGATACGAGTAAAAAGTACCCGTTCCTTATAAATCACTATATTTTTCTATTACGCTTTAAGAAATTTTTCTATTACTTTCAAAGCGGCTTCATTATTGTTTTCCTTGGCTAAATCTATTGGAGTTTTTCCATCTGTATTTTTGTGTTCCGGGTTAGCTCCCAAATTGAGTAATGCTTTTAGAAAAACAGGTCCGAAATAATTCTTCCATAATTCGGGACTGATTGCTAGTTGGTTGTGAAGGATATTATTTCCGTTGGGAGCTACACCATTAATATCGGCACCATATTTAACGAGTAATTCGATAAGTTTGGCGCTTTTGCAAGTAATACACTGAAAAAGAATAGGTATTGAAGTCGAACCCAAAGGCTGTACCTTAACATCAGCTCCTTTTTCCAACAAAAAAGTAACCAATGGAATGGTTCTTTTGTCATAATTCCGCACCGCTTCAATTAATGGATTACTATCCATATAACACAGGTTCAGTAAATCAGGATTTTTGTCTAATCTTTCCTTTACCTCCTCTAAACTCCCTCTGCTTTTGCAGGCATCTATCAGATATCTTACTTCTATGTAATTTTTTATAATTACGTTACCGGCTGTTCCTTTTGTAGGCAGTAGCAACTGTGGTGGAATTTTCTTTAAAACGGCAGCGTCTTTTGGAATACGATCTTCGTCTGGTGTGTAACTGATTGTTTCTGAAAAATTATTTTCAAGTAGCCGTTTTTCCGCCTCTTTCATTAATTTGTACCCCTCAAGTTGCCAACCTTCAGGAACATCGGCTTCGGAGTTGTATCTGCTATAGTAAAAATTAGGATCCGCTCTCCAATAAATCATCAATGCAGTCGCTTTGTCACAATCTTTTTTGTCTAAAACCTGGTATAACCAATCCAAACCATTATCCCAATTGTAAAGTTCCGTTCCTGCAAAAAGCTTTTCTTCGTGAGTAAAATTATGTGAATCCATGTTGCCTTTATTTTTTAATTGTTTTAAATCTGTTTTGTTTTATGAATTAGATTTTGTCTTTATAATGATTATAAAACTCCAGTTGATCCATTAAAACTTCATTAATCGCTTTCCAACCGTGTTTTTCGGATAAATCAATAGCAGCCATCCAGGCTTTTATATTTGGTTCATTAAAATTTTCTCCGCTCCAATATCCGGCACTTACTAAAGCATCCCACGCCATAATAGGATCGTTTAATTGTTCGTCTATTACCTTGGCTACTTCTATATGTGCGTCACCATTATAGCCGTTTTTATTCTTTTTAATACTTACTAACAGTTCAAATAACGGATGTTCTTTTATAGCCTTTGAATACTCCCATTCTAAATGGGGATTTGTATCAAAAAAAGTGAGTATAGACCCTAATTCAAAACTTGTAGATGTGGCTTGAGGTTGAATATCAAAACCAATTCCCACAGGATCAAAACCATGCGGTTGCATACCACTTTGAAAATTATAGTTTTCAAAGTCTACAACATTTTTATAATCTATTTTTGGATAAGCTCTCTGAGCTAAAGCATGATATGCCCTTGTATTCCAAATACCGTAATCTTTTATTTTAAAATCTGGCAAATAGGATTCATTTTCAATCATCGAAGTCATTAGCGCAACATACTCTTTCTGTTGCGGAGTATCATAATAATGATTCCAAAAATCTAAATATACTTTGGTGTAAAATTCTGAAGGATTTTCAAGGTATTTCAAGTTATCCTCATTGTGTAGGTATTCTTTTAAATAGTCCAAGGAATCTAGACCATTCGTATACTGTCTGAAAGGTAACGATAGTTCTTCAAATGTTTCCCAATTCTTTTTAAGCTCATCGTTTATAATATCAATATCTTTTAAAAAGGGAAGCCACGACATTGTAATAAAAGAAGCAAGATCAGGCGAAATCGTTCTAAAATCACTAATTCCTTTTGTTACAATTGGAGCATCGAATAACTCCTTATTGGGCATTAATCTAATGGCGTAATCACTGTAATCATCAAAAGCAAAAGGAGCAACAGACCAAAACCCGGAACGAAAAATAGTCATCGCTCGCATAATTTCATCTTCATATCCAAATTCGAATCCCAGTATTAAATCTGTTTCTTTGCCTTTATATACTTCTTTTAAATCCTGGTGTATTTTGTTGAGTTTCATTATTTAATTGGCTTGATATTCGTTAATGGTAAATAAGCGAGACAAAAGGATATCGATAGCTTAACTAAAAGCATTTGCCAGTAGTGCTACGTTTTCTTTTAATTTTACTTTTTGGATGTTTTGAAGAACCTCATCTCCACCGAGAACTAAGGCCGGAACGAATGTTAAGCACTCGTCTATGGCTACTGGTCCATATTTTTCTAATGCTGGAATTTCGATCAATCCATAAGCCTCTGTCTCACTATGATATTTATTTCCTGCCAATGTTGTAAAAAATAACGTGAACTCATAATCAACATATTTGTATTCTTCTGTATGAATGTTATAGAAAGCAAGACAAACTTCGTCGTCTACTTCGCCAATTAAATAAAAGTTTCCCATAGCCGTTTTGGCAAATGGCAGAATCGACTGCGCTTTTAATTTTGGAAATTTCTTTAATGGGATTTCATAATCCATTGGATTTATAAAAGCAAAAAAACCTTCTTGAAAAACAGCTTCTCCATAATGTTCCAGATAGTCTAAAAGAACAGCACTGTCTTCAAAGTGGCTTAATTGCTTATCAAATTTTTCTTTTAATAAGGCGATGTCTATTTCACCAATTCTTTTAGGTTCTCCTAGAACGTTACTAAAACTTTGATGTATCATTAACTGTTGGTGTTACGTTTCTTTTTCGTCTCGGATTCTAAAAATCAATACTATTATCCTTTGCTGTAATCTGCTATCCAGGTAGGATGCTCCGGTTCAAAAACTCGTAGCGTTTCTATTAATTCACCCTCATTTTTAATTGTGATGTCGTCTATATAGACATTCGATCGTTGATTATAAACCCATTCGATAACTTCTTCATTTCTTCTTTTTTCAAAGTCAAGCTCTCTTGAGGATATAATTTTTAAGTCACCATTAACAATTCCTACGCTCACATTAGTGGGATATACTTCTGCTCCCATTTCAACATCTTCTACACTGATATCATATCGACATGTATTAAACTATATCCTTGTAATGATTATAAAACGCGAGTTGCTCTTTTAAAATTTCATTGATCTCTGTCCAACCCTGTTTTTCTGACAGGTCGATTGCCTGTTGCCATGCTTTTTCTACAATATCCAAACGTTCTCTCCTTCCGCCCCAATAACTCGCACTTATCAAGGCATTCCATGCCGCAACAGGGTCTTTGTATTCTTCTTCCAGGCGCGCAGCGGCGGCAAGGTGCTTTTCTCCTGTATAGTCATAGTATCCCTCAAACTTGATGGTTTCTGTGGCTTCAAAAAGCGGGTGCTTTTGTACTTCTTCCGGAAACATCGCATATTTGTCTTCCCATTCGGAATCAAACACCTCAGCAATATCCCGAACAAAAGAACCAGAATTCCCTAAGCTTATCACATACTTATGAAACCCGTTAGTGTCACAATCGAAACCATGGGGCAACTTGACACAATGCCAATAATGTGGCCATTTATATTCATCTTCCATGTTGAGTAGTTCATATGCTCTATTGGCCAGAACGTTTCCTACATATTCATTCCAAAGACCATAATCGGCATGCTTATAACTGGGAAAATAGGTTCTTTTTTCCTTCAATTTCTCAAACAGTTCAAAGGCCTTCTTTTGTTCGGGCGTATCATAATAATGATCCCAAAATTCTTTGAAAAACGCATCCTCAAAATTGGCCGCGTCTTTCAACCGTTCCTGATTGGCTTCCGAGAGTAAGAACTGCTTTAGGAAATCGAGGTCTCCGCCGCCCAGATAATCAAAAAAAGGCTTCGATAGAGTAACGGCTCCTTCTATCTTATCCTGAAGTTCGGCTATAACTTTTGGTTTGCCCATAAATCTTAAGTACGACATCGGAATGATGGCCTGTAAATTTGGTGCGAATGCATAACATTCTTGGTAGGTACCATTATAAAACACTATCGGAGATTTTTTTAACGGCTTTTCGGGCGTTAATCGAATGGCTAATATATTATCCGAATAAAAGCCCAAAGGGGCAACCGACCAAAATCCCATTTTCAGAAGAGTAATCAGTTTTTCATTTTCATCCTCATCCTTAAATTTGAAGAGAAATGCACGGTCGCTCTCTTTTTTGTACTGGTATATTTTTTTTAAATCTGAATGTATCTTGTTTATTTCCATAATTAATTCAACTAATTATTTATCTTTTAAATACTCTTTAAGTGAAAAATCATCGCGGTCATCTGGTTCTGAATAGCGCTCAGTAGCGACAAACTTGCCTAATTTTTTGATGTCTAAATCGGAAGGATTATAAACATCTCCACTCCACCCCATCACAGCCATTGTGGAACGACTTAGCTTTACTCCCATTGTTCCAATGATTTTAAATTCGTCATCAATTTCACTTATAATAAAACCATCTACAAGAAGACTTTTATTACTTTCACTCCTCGGGTTAATAATTGAAACATAGGCTACCCATATATCCCCATAAATTTTATTTTTATAGCTACTGAGTTTGTATAAATGACGGGGTTTATATGTTACCGGGTTTTCATCTAATACTAATTCCTTCTTATAATAAATTCCAAAACCTTCGTCAAGATCGTCAATAGCCATAGCATATAGCACTTTAATGGATTGGTTATAATCATCCAAATCTGTTAATTGGCGTTTTGTCCAGCATTCGGCTTCTTTATCTAAAAATTTTAAAATAAATTCTTTTATGTTTTCTACTGAATAATTCATGGTTGTTACTTTATTTTCTCTCAGTCATGCGAAATTTAAAATAATAATTTTGATATTTTTTAACCAAATCTTTATTTATTTTTCAAATACGCGCCAAGTGAAAAATTATCACGATTATCTGATTACAATAGTGTTCTGTAACAACAAATTTTATCATTACGGATTGCAAATCCACGATGTCGAGTTTAGAACCATCGTTAGCCTTTGTCCAAAAAAAAAGAGAAAACCAGTTTCTCTTTTTATAGTATTTTTCGAAATAATGACTGTTATTCGGTTTAGTATTTTTCCAGTTCTCCCCGTTGTACGATGACACTGTCTTTTATAACAAAAACACCATTGGTAATTTGTGGCTTTTCACTGGCGTCATTATGGAAGGCAAACTCGTACTCTTCGATAAAACCGTTATATAAATCTCTTGATGTATTGCTTGCAATCGCTTTAAAATAACCCCGTCTTGGAACGGCTACTAATATCTCATCCGATTTTAATACGGTATGCAATTCATCCAGAAATGGCTTGTGCAATAAAAATTCGCTACTAAACTCATGTCCGCAGGCATTCACTTCAAAATGGTCGTGATATTGGAATACCTCGTAAGGAACTTTTATGGCTTCAAGATTTGCCTGCGCTTCGTCATACATCTTGTTAAGCTCCTCATAATGCGTCCCTGTTTTATACGGAACATATACCAAATTATTCGGCATATCATGTGCTAATGCGATGACAATCTTAGGGTTTTCAAACGTTCCGATTAAAGGTGTAAACAAGGCTCCGTTTTGTATACCGATCCAGTCTCCATTTCGTAAAACGGGATAGATTTTACCGCCATCACCAGCCAGTATTTGATTTAATTCTTTTTGGTCTTGCAATTCACTTCCCGTTTGTCCGTGTACTTGCTTAAAATCGTTGTCCATGTTATGTTTTAAGTTTGGTTAAATAAGGTTTCGAAGATCGTCCGGGCTACAATCCCATTCTACAATAAGAATAATCCGGTTGAGGTATTGCCGGATATAAATAAAATCGTTGTCATTCAGTTGAAAACATTTGAATTTGTCTATTGTTGTGTGAATGATATCCAGTAACATCAGGCGGTCGAGTCCGTCTTCTATTTTTGAATAAATTTCGAAAATACTTCGGTCGATGATTTTACTGAGTTCGACTCGTACCATTTCATTATCCAAACCCGGATAATAAATGGAAAGCGGCATCGTAAATTTGGGTTCTTTACGTAGCTGCACTAATTTTTCTTTAATTGATTTGTGGGGCATAAATCAGTTAATTGTTAGTGCCATTGCAAAAAATAAAAACGCCTCAAGACAACAACGTATCGTAGGTTTTACGGTATTGTCATGCATTTTTTCGGGTGGTACGTTTTTGGATCGGGTACTATTGTTATTGCGTTACACACGATACTTCCCGTTTCTATATTTTTTGGTGGCTGGTTGTTTTTTGAGTTGTTTAATTCGTCAAACTTAAATCATTTTTCAAGTACTATACAAACTAAATTAACAAAATAAGTATTTATACACAACCCTAATTAACGTATTACATAAAAACGCGTACAAATGTTACGAAAATAAAATTTTTTGTAAGAATTCTAATAGTATTAAACTGATTTAATGCTTTATAACCACGTCCAATTGCCGTCCTTCCTGTAGTGCTTTTTTATCCATATTTGTACCCACCGCAATTCCGATTGCCATACCAATAGGAAGTCCGATTCCCAACAAGCCCATATTACCCAAACTCAATCCTAATACTGTTCCGAGTGGTATTCCAAAAGCCGACATTCCAATGGCCAACCAAAGCGTCATATAATATTTTTGCGGTACGATTTTTACTTCTTTTTCAACCAGTCGAACAATTTTAGTCTGCTTTTCTTTAAACAGCTTTCGCAATTTGTCATCCGTTAAAGTGGTTGTATTTAGCACTTCAATATCCTGATTAATGGATTCGATAAGTGTATCGGGTAATTCCTTTTTTCGTAATTCTTCCAGCAATTTTTGAAATTGCGTATAAAGCGGTGGCAGTTTACTGTTTTCCGAAGTGTTTTGAATTTCTTTTAATTCGATTATTTTCATAACGTTTTTGATCTGCGTTTCTTTCTGTAAATGTATATAAAAACAAATATCGGACTACCTATAGGTGTTTTATTTTGTAAAAAACTTCGGATATTTGTTTCGAATTTTATTTTATAAAATCATCTACAAACAACAATTATAGCAAGTGTAATCAATCCGTGAAGTGTCAATAATAAATGAGAAATAAAGCTCTGAAAATAATTTTCATCGTTATAGTAGTCCTACTATCGGGGTTTGCAACTTTAACGCAAATAAATTTTCTGGATTATCAGAAGCCGGTTCGTTTTAAAGATATTGATCAGGTTACTTTAAATGACTTTAAAGGTTTGGAATTCTTCCAAAAATCACTTTATGGGAATAAATCCTTTGCCTATATAAAAACATCAATAGATTATGAATTTAAGGATGACTCTCTTCGGATTGAATCTTTTTTTCATCCATCAAGTTCATATGTCTATAATAAAAAAGCTTATAGCAAAGAGTTACTAACGCATGAAATCTATCATTTTAAGATAACAGAATTATACACCCGAATTGCAAAAAAAAGAATTTCAGATTTAAAGAACGTAACGAAAAATCAAGCTGAAGATTTGATTGATGCAATTAAACAGGAGGAACAAAACTATCAAATACAATATGACGATGATACTTTTCACAGTTATGTTTTAAGTGAACAAAAGAAATATGAGAAAACTATAGATAGTTTATTAAATTTACATCGAAATTTTAAAAATCCAAAAATATATTTAAATGAAAAATAGCGTATTTATTGCTTTTATGACACTTTCTTTATGTTTTATTAGCTGTAAAGAGGAGCCTAAATTTCCTCTTGATAAAAAATATTGGGATACTAATGATTATGATAATGCAATACGTGAAATAAAATATAATACGAAACAAGGAGAAAAATATCCAACTTTTGATGATCCGGAAACCAAACAATTATTAGAAAAACTGACAGACGAAGAAAATTTTAAAGTCATTTTAGATGATAAAGAACTTGGAATAAAACACAAAAGCGAAGTTGCTCAGGAATTCTTTAATCAGTGGAAATCCATGAATGATATTTATACTGAAATTGACAGAACGGATAGATATGTTTATGAAAAAGAATTGGTCGAAATCCAGAATTTTGGTTTAGAGTTACAAATCAAATATTTTAAACTGGGGAACGATGCAATAATTGAAAAATCCGATGATCCTAATTCACAAGAAGTAAAAAATGTTGTAAATT
>NZ_JASLCE010000091.1 GCF_030146175.1 Flavobacterium sp.
GTTTTAAAATAGGGTTTAATATTGTTTTCGCGCATCAGGTTTTCAAGATACACGGCTGCTTTTTCAATTCCTTTACTGCCACTATCACGACCTTCCAGTTCGTCGGAAGACAAATATTGTAAGGTATTGGATACATCCTGCTGCTTCACTTCATAAGCAGAAGCCGTAGCAGTCGTATCATTTTTAGTATTCGATGTTGCACATCCCAGTAATACGAATGGTAAAAGGTAAAGTGTTTTTTTCATGGAGGAGTCTTTTTACACTTTCGCTAAAATACTAAAAATCCCGTCCTGAATTTCAAGACGGGATTGATTTTTATTTGGAATATTCCAGATTACGCCAGCATAGTCACCGGGTTTTCCAGATACTGTCTTAAAGTTTGTAAGAACTGTGCTCCGGTTGCACCATCAACAGTTCTGTGATCGCACGCAAGGGTTACTTTCATTGTATTTCCAACAACGATTTGTCCGTTGCGAACCACCGGTTTTTCAACAATCGCTCCTACGGATAAAATTGCCGAGTTTGGTTGGTTGATGATCGAAGTAAATTCTGTGATTCCGAACATTCCTAAATTCGAAACGGTAAATGTACTACCTTCCATTTCGGCTGGTTGTAATTTTTTGTTTCGGGCTCTTCCGGCTACATCTTTTACATTAGCACCGATTTGAGATAAAGTCATCTGGTCTGCAAAACGCAATACCGGAACTACCAATCCGTCTTCTACCGCTACCGCTACTCCGATGTTTACATGGTGGTTGATTACCGTTACATCGTCTTTCCACTGTGAGTTTACCTGCGGGTGTTTTTTCAACGCCATTGCACATGCTTTGATTACCATATCGTTAAACGATACTTTGGTATCCGGCAATCCGTTAATCATCTCACGGGAAGCCATCGCATTGTCCATAGCCACTTCGATAGTCAGGTAATAATGTGGTGCTGTAAACTTCGATTCCGCCAATCTACGGGCAATCGTTTTACGCATTTGTGAGTTTTTCACTTCTTCCACATAGGTTTCTCCAGCAGGAACAAAAGGTTTCACCTGAGGCGCAGCAACTGTAGCAGCCGGTGCACTTGCGGTTTGCGGTTGTGCCGAAGTCGCCTGAGGCGTAAAGCTCTCCACGTCTTTTTTAACAATACGTCCGTTTTCACCGGTTCCTTTTACCTGAGCCAAATCAACACCTTTTTCCTGAGCGATTTTTTTAGCCAAAGGCGATGCCAATACACGTCCGTTAGCTGTTGTAGCTTGTGGCGCTGCTGTTTCAGCAACGGTTTCTTTTACTTCTGTTTTGGTTTCGGCAACGGTTTCTGCCGCACCACCGGCTTTGTAATTTGCGGCAAGCGCACTTACATCGGTACCGGCAGGGCCAATAATCGCCAGAATACTGTCAACCGGAGCCGACTGTCCTTCCTGAACACCAATATACAAAAGCGTACCGGCGTTAAACGATTCGAATTCCATCGTTGCTTTATCGGTTTCGATTTCGGCCAGGATATCCCCTTCCGAAATAGCATCACCGATTTTTTTCAACCAGGTTGCTACGGTACCGTCGGTCATCGTATCACTCAGACGCGGCATCGTAACTATTTTTACACCGGCAGGAATTTCGGCTGCCTGTGGTTTTGTTTCTGTTTTCACGTCTTCCGAAGCCGGAGCCGTTTCTTCTTTCGGAGCTGCCGCCGCACTCTGACCACCACCACTTAATAAAGCGGAAATATCTTCGCCCGGGTTACCGATAATTGCCAATAAAGCATCTACCGGAGCCGATTCTCCTTCTTGTATTCCGATATGCAATAAGGTTCCCGAATTAAACGATTCGAATTCCATGGTTGCTTTATCGGTTTCAATTTCTGCAAGAATATCGCCTTCTTTAACAACATCTCCTACTTTCTTTAACCAAGTCGCCACAACACCTTCGGTCATGGTGTCACTTAGACGGGGCATGGTAACAACTACTGCCATAATCGATTATAATTTATGTGGTAAAAATGGGTAATTCTCTTGTTCGTATACTACGTCGTACATTACGTTTAAATCCGGGTAAGGTGATTCTTCTGCGAATTTTTCACACTCTTCCACAAGATCTTTTACACGCTGATCGATCGCTTCGATTTCAGCTTCTGTAGCATAGTTTTTTTCTTTGATAATCTCCAACACTTGTGTGATCGGGTCGATTTTTTTGTATTCTTCCACCTCTTCTTTGGTACGGTAGTGTTGTGCATCCGACATAGAGTGTCCTCTATAACGATATGTTTTGATTTCAAGGAAAGTTGGTCCGTCTCCACGTCTTGCTCTTTCCATCGCTTCATGCATAGCTTCGGCTACTTTTATCGGGTTCATTCCGTCTACCGGTCCACATGGCATTTCGTATCCTAATCCCAGTTTCCAGATGTTGGTATGATTGGCCGTACGCTCTACAGAAGTTCCCATCGCATAACCGTTGTTTTCAACGATAAATACTACCGGAAGTTTCCATAACATTGCCATATTAAAAGCTTCGTGTAGCGATCCCTGACGTGCCGCTCCATCTCCGAAATAGGTTAAGGTAACCCCACCTGTTCCAAAATATTTATCCGCAAAAGCGATACCTGCTCCAACCGGAATTTGCGCCCCCACGATACCGTGACCACCGTAAAATCCGTGTTCTTTAGAGAAAATATGCATCGATCCACCTAATCCTTTTGAGGTTCCGGTCGCTTTTCCTAACAACTCCGCCATTACTCTTCTCGGATCAACTCCCATACCAATTGGCTGTACGTGGTTACGATAAGCTGTGATCATTTTGTCTTTGCTTAGGTCCATTGCATGAAGTGCACCCGCTAAAACAGCTTCCTGTCCGTTATACAAATGCAAAAAACCTCTAACTTTTTGTTGTATATATAATGCAGCCAGTTTGTCTTCGAACTTTCTCCAGAACTGCATGTCCTCATACCATTTAAGGTAAACTTCTTTTGTGATTTCTTTCATATTGCTTTTACTTTTGCTGTTGCACCGTATTGATTTGACAAAGCATAATACAGCACCTTACACAATTTTGCGAACGGCAAAAATAAGACATACTCGGAAGAAGTAAAAATTTACAGGAATGTATTTTTGTTATTTTTTTGTCAAGTTTTAAAAAAGGAGTTCAAACAAACCGTTCTTTTTAAAACAATAAAATCTTCCAGCCTTATTCTCTCACAATTCCACACCAAACCGTTATAACGATACCCTAGCGTTTACAGGAATTTTTTATCGAAATGAAACGGCAATATATTTTGTAATGAATCTGATTTATACACTTCACCAACTTCCCCCATAAAATACAGTTCAATTGGTTTTTCCTGACGGAACTCGTATTCGGCAATCGATTGGCGACAAGCGCCACAAGGTGGTATCGGCGACTCAACCGGTTTTTCGTCGGAAGTAGCCGAAATCGCAATTTTTAAAATCTGCGCTTCCGGATATAAAGCACCCGCCTGGAAAATCGCTACTCTTTCGGCACAAAGTCCGGACGGATAGGCTGCATTTTCCTGATTGGATCCCACCACCACTTTTCCATTATCCAATAAAATGGCCGCTCCTACCCGAAACTTCGAATACGGTGCATAGGCTTTTTTACGGATTGCAACGGCTTGCTCCATTAATGGTTTTACTTCATTTGGCAATTCATTTTCAGAATCATATACCCAAAATGACGTTGTCACATCTATTTTCTTCATATTAAAAACTTCTTTTAGACAAAAAATCCAAATTCCTGACGGAATTTGGACGCTTTGTTTATTATATTATTATCTACTAATATTCATCATAGGAATCTCCGAAATTGAATGTCAGAGAGAAACGCAAGGTGTTTTCAAGCGGGTTTCTCACTTTTGATGTTGAGAACAAATAGGAAACATCCACTTTTACAACACTATATTTGAATCCGGCACCCATTGTAAAATATTTACGGGCTCCTTTTAATTCGCTTTCGTTAAAATATCCGGCACGTAAAGCAAAGGAATTCTGATACATGTATTCTGCTCCTAAAGCCCATGTAAATTCTTTTAACTCTTCGCTCATTCCACCCGGTGCATCGCCAAACGATTTAAACATTCCGGAAACCCATCCTGTTTTACGGTAATCGGAAATTGCGATATTACGGTCGTTACTATCGATAACTCCGTCACCGTTAAGATCGGTAACTTCCGGTGGTGTTGGCACTAATAATTTATTTACTTCTCCCATTACAGATACTTTATTGTATTCGTCCAGGATAAAATCAAAACCGGCACCTAATTTTAGGTTTGCAGGAAGGAAGTTACTGCTTAGATCGTCGTTATCATAACTGATTTTTGGCCCCATATTCTGGAAGTTAAAACCAGCTCTCCAACGTCCGTCGAAATCGGAATAGGCAATTTCTTCCGACTGGTAGAAACCAGCAACATCAACAGCAAACGTATTGGCTGCAGAAGCATCGTTTGTACCGTCGTTAATTTTCAGATTTGAACGAATATAACGTCCGGCAACCGCCATTGCAAATTGATCACTCAATTTCAAAGAGTAGGATGCATCCAAAGCGAATTCGTTTGGACTAACGGTATTTAACTGGTTCCCCAACGCATCGGTTAGCTGAATATCACCTAATCCGAAGTAACGCAAACTACCGGCAAAGGCACTACGTTCGTTGATTTTATTAAAGTAGGTAATCTGACCTAATGAAATGTCATTGGCAATGGACGTAAGATATGGGGTATAACTCACAGAAAACCCTTGCTTTGTTAAGGCAAAAGCATATTTCGCCGGGTTGTATTGTTGCGAATAAGCGTCGGAAGAGCTCGAAACACCGATATCTCCCATACCCGCTGCTCTAGCATCGGCAGCAATCATTAAAAAAGGAACTCCGGTTGTAATAACTCTATCCTGTGCTTGCATCCATTGGGTTGCGCCTGCAAACAAACACAACGATAATATTGCAATTTTTCTCATTAGCTATTATTTGATTTAATTCAACAAATATAATATTTTATTAAAGGATTACAAGTTTTTCGTACTTTTCGGCCCTTTTATTTGAAACCGAAGATTTAACGGTTAATTTATATACATATACTCCTTTTCCAATCCGATCTCCAAAATCGTCTCTTCCATCCCATTTAATATCACGCGACAGAAACCCTTCTGTCATAATGGATTGATTAATCGTTTTCACCACTTTTCCGGTAATCGTCATGATCTGAACCTGCACATCCAATGGTTCGTACGGACTGTTATGCGTGAACCAAAATTCGGTATAACTTACAAAAGGATTCGGATAATTTAACACTTTATCCAGCTCCAAACCTTCATCGCCAACCACTACAAACTGAATTTCGGCTGTCACAAGATTATTGTATACATCCCAAGCTTTAAACGTGAGCGTATGCAATCCTTTTGCCAGATTCCGGAACGGAAACCGTAGTTTTCCTTTGGTATAATCGTCCGGAAATGTTTCGTAATAATCGTTCATCACATACGGCTTGGTTTCATCGCCATCCAGGATTCCGATAATATCGTGTCCGATACCACTGGCCGTATTAATTCCGTTTTCGTCTTCCAAAAATGCCAGTAAATACGGTGATGCATTGGTAATTCCACCCGACACAAACGATTCGTCATTCATATACAAACGCACTTTTGGCGGTGTATTATCGACCGCAGCATTTGGATTTACGCCACCAATCTGAATCAACGTATCGTAACCGGTTTGATTTTCCAATATCTGTTTTCGCTTCGCATAAAAACTCACCCTTCCGTTACCCACCGGTACCCGAATATCTTTTGGCATTACGAACCCAAACTCGAATGTCCCGTTAGTCACCGAGGCATTTCCTCTAAAAACGGTTTCTCCCAGGGTTTTAAAATTCATAATGATCAGACCACTACTATTAGAAGCACCATTATTACCTAACGTACTTCTTGAAATTTTCTTATCAAAAATCTGCACGGCCAAATCACCATTATAAGACGGTAACGGATTTCCAATTTCATCGGTTACTTCTCCGGCAAGTTTCACATACGAAAGCGCCTGCAACGCATTGTTAAATCCAGCGATCGGAACATCATTCACTTTTGTAAGTCGGATTTTTGGCTTTGGTATCGCCAGCTTCATCGCCGGGTCACCGATAAAAAACACCACATTCCGGTTATCGGTCAGGTTTTCGTTTTTCGTTCTACGAAGTGCTTCCGACATGGTATCGTAAACTTCCGATCCATAGGAATACAGGAATTTACTCAAAGATTTATTCATATTTAATCCGGTAGTGATTCCGATTTCCCGCGTTGTTGCGACTAAAGCCACCGCTCCTCCGGCTGTATTCCAATACATATATTCGCCTCCTGTTGGACGATACGGATTATCAAAACGGGTAAACTCACAAGTGATTGTAATAAACAACGGATAGCGAAAACGGTTGGTCAGGTTTTGTGCATCCGCTTTATCAAAAATACGTTCGGTAGCCAAACCATCTTCCCCACCGTGACCGAAGTAATTCACCGCCAAAGCACCTTGTGCAAAAGCCTCCAATATATCCAGTCTTGCTTTCGGATAGCGCTCCCCTCCGGCAGCCACTTCCTGTAAATAGGAATCGGTATGGATTTTTTTTACGTTTACAAATGGTTTTTCCTTATATAATTCATCACCCAGTGCATTAAGATCAAACTGCAAACCGGCATCGGTAGTATTATCGGCGTCATCCGAAATCAGCACATAATTATTGCGCCATCTGCCATACGATCGTTCATCAAAATACTCCAGAGCCTTTCCGACCATATCACTTGCCTGCTGACCGGAACTTACCAACATCCTTCCCACCGCAATATCCAAACCGTCCGTTGTTAGCATCGGTCCTTCAGTCGGATCCATCAACACATAAAAATCATCCGACATAAAAGAGGCGTAGGCTGAGAAATTCTGCGAATTATTTACTTTCGGATCACTTGGATTGAGTCCATGGAAAACCGGCACTATATTCGTATTGTTTGGAATTCTGTTTTTATAATCGAAAGAAGCATCGCCAAACATATTTACATATCGTACTCTTTTAGTCGGCGTTGAGGCATTCCAGTATACATATTTAATAAAATTCCGAATTGCAGCAATATCCTGTTTCCCCGATGAAAACTCCTGATAGATATTTTCAAGGTTAACCACTTTCACATTTAACCCGGAGTTATTACGGTGATAATTTGCCAATCGTTCTGCCTGACCGTTTAAAGAAGCCGGCGTTATGATCAGGTAATCTACGTCCTGAAATTCCCCTTGTTGGTTTTTAAAGATCGTTCCTTTTAAATCCTGATTAGCAATACGTCCCGCACCATCATTTAATGGCGAATACAAATCGTTATAATCGACCGCTACATATTTACGGACTTCACCCAAATTGGCTTTAAACGAAAAAGTAGCTTGTCCCTGATTTTCAAATTTTGTAACATTATAAATATCCGTTACATCCCAAACCTGTCCGACACCGGAAGCATTGGACACTATATATTCCGCTACACCTATATTATTGGCCGCATCATTTCTGTAAAACAAAAACTGTTTCCCATAGCCTGACAATTGGCGTTGCGATTCCAACGCAATATAATCAAGATAACCATTGGAAGAAGGCACTCCTCCATTATCGTACGTCAGTTTTACCGAAATGTCTCCGGTAGTAGCCGAAAAGGTATTTTCCAGCAAGGTTTCATAAGCCGCTACATGCACATCCGGACTCAACGCATTAAAATTGGCCGTTCCAATACTTTGTTCGTTAGCCTTTACCTGAAAAGAGGAATTTCCATAGGAGGCCGAAGCCATATTCACCCGGATTTTCACCGGTACAGAAGTCACAATATTTGGTATCTGGAATTTGAATGTTTGTTCGTTTTCGATGGCGAACATTTCCCCGAACCACTTACGCCCCAGTCGGCCGATATTCACTTTATCCACTTCGTGAAACTGATAATCGTCAAACTGGTTATAGGTTACGGTTGTTGCCGCTGTTGGTTGCACATTGGTATTGATTCGTTTTCCCGGACCACCTTTTGTCGTAATATAATAATGCGAACGATCGGCATACAGATTCACATTGGTAAGGCTTTCCTTATTCCAACCTTCCGGTCCTTCGGCATAAAAAATAATGTAATCGTATTCTCCGAAATCCCCATCACCTTCTCCGATTACCTGAATCGCATTTTCTTCCAGATCATCCGGATAAGGCGTACTATTTAATAGTGGCAACATCCGCCCACCGTTTCCGTAGATTTTAATATTCCTCGGATCCACACCGGTATTCATACCCAGTTGTTGTAAAAAAGCTCTTGATATTTTATAAACCCCTGATTTTTCAACATAAAAACGATAAAAATCACCGGAAGCCAATACAGAATTCGTAACCGCCGCCACATTCATATTCTGAGAAGCAATTCGCAACGAAGCGCCATTTGAAAATTCGGCGTCCAGCGAAACCACTCTTTTAAACGTTTCGCCTACCTTAATAATAGGAGAAAAAATCAGTACTGCTTTTTGCTCGTCTCTTGCGATAAAATGCTCCAGTTTTTCGTTTAGTTTATCTGGCAAAGACGCCACCGAAAGATCATTAAGATCGCTACGGCTAATGGATTCGTAAACCACATTCGAAATTTTCAGTGATCGGGTATCGACAGCACCGTTAATCGGAATCGCTTTTTTAAAACGGATACTCTTTAGATCGGCATTAAATTCGAAGTTTTCGGCAGCAAATTGCGGCACCTTATAATTAACGGTTTCATACTGTATTCCTGCAGCCGGTTTCCATTCAATTACAATATGCTCTTTCTGCTGCGCAAACGATAGCAGACTCGTAAACAAAAAGATAAAGAGTATATATTTTTTCATCAAGATCAAAACGTATTAATTACAGAGATATTACAAAGAGAAAAAATATTTTTTGGAAAAACTAATTTCGCACTACATATAAATAAAAAGGTCGCTTACACAATATCTGAATACAACTGGCGTTCTTTATATTAGATTTAACAAAAAATTATAATTAGTTTTAATAAATCACAAAAAAATTGTTGCCGTTTAACGGTTAATTATTATATTGCGGCACTAAAATTATACCTAACTGAAAGTATGAAAATCAACAGAATTATGGCTTTACAATTGATGGCAGCATTATCGCTATCGATTGGTTTTACTAGTTGTAGTAAAAAATCGGGGTCAAAAGGAACTTCTGCAGCTACTGGTTGGAAAATCAACGATAAGAAAGGTGGTTTCCAATACAATGCGAAGTACAAAAAGCAAGAAACCCCTCCTGGAATGGTTGCCGTAGAAGGTGGAACATTCACTATGGGTAAAGTGCAAGATGACCCAATGCACGATTGGAACAACACTCCAAACCAACAACACGTACAGTCGTTCTACATGGATGAAACCGAGGTAACGAACTTTATGTATACGGAGTACCTATTCTGGTTAAAAACCATTTTCCCACCGACAGATGAAAACTACAAAAACATTTATGTTGGTGCCTTACCGGATACTTTGGTATGGAGAAATCGTTTAGGGTATAACGAAACAATGACAAACAACTACCTAAGACACCCTGCTTATGCAAACTACCCTGTAGTTGGTGTAAACTGGATTCAGGCAGTTGAATTTAGCAAATGGAGAACAGACCGTGTGAATGAGGCCATTCTGGAGCGCGAAGGATACCTGAAAAAAGACTCTAAAATTACGGAAGTAAAAGCGGAGAGCACTTTTAGTACGGAATCGTATTTAGCTTCCCCTACATCAACTTATGGAGGAAACGAAGAGCTTGTTTACAAAGGACAACGAAATAAATTAGCCGCTAAAGAAGATGCTAAAAACGTTTACGCCCAAAGAACGTCAGGTATCATCTTACCGGAATACAGACTACCAACTGAAGCAGAGTGGGAATATGCTGCTGTTGCATTAGGAGGAATCCGTGAGTACAACACGTACAAAGGGAAGAAAAAATACCCTTGGAGTGGACAGTACACACGTTCTGGAAAAAGACAATACAGAGGTGACCAGTTAGCGAACTTCAAACAAGGAAAAGGAGACTACGGAGGAATTGCCGGATGGTCTGATGATGGAGCTGACATCACGAACGAAGTTAAAAAATACCCACCAAATGATTTCGGTTTATACGATATGGCTGGTAACGTAGCGGAGTGGGTTGCCGATGTTTACAGACCAATTGTAGATGATGAAGCGAATGACTTCAACTACTATAGAGGTAACGTTTACATGAAAAACAAAATCGGTGAAGACGGTAAAGTGGAAATGGTTACTACTGAAAACATTGCGTATGACACGCTAAGTAACGGTAGAATCATGGCACGTAACTTCCCTGGACAAATTGCTCAGGTAGCTATCGACGACAACGAAACGTATTTAAGACAAAACTTCTCTAAGAGTGATAACAGAAACTACAGAGATGGTGATAAACAATCAACTCGTTTCTACAACTTCGGAAATGAAGAAGAAGGAGCTGATGATAAAAAAGACGACAAAAACAGAATGTACGATTCACCGAAACACTCGGTAACAAAAGACAGTCTTGGTAACCTTGTTCGTAAATATGACCACTCTGACAAGAGAACAACTTTAGTAAACGACGACAGTAGAGTTTACAAAGGTGGATCTTGGAGAGACAGAGCTTACTGGTTAGATCCTGCATCAAGAAGATATTACCCGCAGGATATGGCTACAGACTATATCGGATTCCGATGTGCAATGTCTAAAGTAGGTCCTAAATCAGGTAAGAAAAAAGCCAGAGGATAATTAAATTTTCATACATACTTTAAAAGCCCTAAACTATTTTAGGGCTTTTATTTTTTTAGTACTTTCACAACATGAAAATAGAAGAACTTTACCAGTGTTTTTTACAGTGTTCCAGCATTTGTACCGACACCCGAAAAATAGAACCCAATTCGTTGTTTTTCGCCCTTAAAGGCGATAACTTCGACGCGAATACCTTTGCCGCAGAAGCCCTTACCAAAGGCGCCTTATTTGTTGTAATTGACGATAAAAAATACTTTACCGACGAAAACAAAATGCTTTTGGTTCCCGATAGCCTAAGAGCGCTACAGGGATTGGCCAACTACCACCGTATCCAATTGGGTTTGCCGATTATTGCACTTACCGGCAGTAATGGTAAAACCACCACAAAAGAACTGATCAACGCTGTTTTATCACAGCAATACAATACCAAAGCCACCGTTGGCAACCTCAACAATCATATTGGGGTTCCGCTCACGCTTTTGTCGTTTAATGAAGACACCGATATCGGAATCGTTGAAATGGGTGCCAACCACCAGAAAGAAATTGAAATGTTATGCCGTATCGCCCAACCGGACTTCGGTTATATTACCAATTTCGGGAAAGCCCACCTCGAAGGTTTTGGCGGAACGGAAGGCGTGATCAAAGGAAAAAGTGAGTTGTACCAATATCTCGAAAAACACGAAAAAACCGCTTTTGTCAACCTGGATGATCCCATTCAGGATGAAAAAACAAAAAACTTCACTCGCTATACCTTCTCACAAAAAGGGAATAGTGATGTTATGATTCAATCTGTTTCGGCCAATCCAATGGTCAAAATCGGGGTTGAAGATATTACGATACAATCCCACTTAATCGGAATTTACAATGCCAACAACATCAATGCTGCCATCAGTATTGGAAACTATTTTAATGTCGCTACCGAAGCCATCAAAACGGCTATCGAAAATTATATCCCGAGCAATAACCGCTCGCAGCTAATTGAGAAAAACGGAAACCATATTATTCTGGATGCGTATAATGCCAATCCAAGTAGTATGACGGCAGCATTGGAAAACTTCGCACAGCTCGAAGACGGATCGAAAATTGCCATTTTGGGCGATATGTTCGAACTGGGAACAGAAAGCCTAAAAGAACATCAGAACATCGTTTCATTGGTGAGTCGTACACCGGAAATCAAAACCTATTTTATCGGTAAAGATTTCTTTGCGTCTAAAGTCGACCAACCGCATTTGCATTTCTTTTCCAGCTTTGACGATTTTACCCATTCGTTTCAAAACGAGATCCCAAAAGCCCATACGATCCTGATAAAAGGTTCGCGTGGAATGGCTCTCGAACGAACACTGGAACTATTATAAAAAGGTCGCTGCAAAAAAAGCAGCGATTTTTTTATATCCTTTTGTAACAATCACATCATAGCTGCATCAAAAGAAAACAAATCTAAAAACGCAGTTATTATGAAAAATGCTATTCTTACTTTATTCCTACTTTTCAACCTTACATTTGGCTTTGCGCAACAACAAGCTTTCGACGTAAAAGTGATTGGCAAAGGACAACCAATACTTCTTATCCCGGGTTATTCCTGCAGTGGCGCTGTTTGGAATGAAACCGCCGATCATTTAAAAAACAACTATCAATTGCATATCCTGACACTGGCCGGTTTTGCCGGTGTAAAACCGATTCAAGATCCGGTGTTGCAAACCGTACACGATCAATTGATTCAATATGTCAAAACCAACAAATTAAAAAAACCGATACTGATCGGTCATAGTCTGGGCGCTTTTATGGCGCTATGGGTGAGCAGTTCACAACCGGATCTTTTTGGTAAAATCGTTTGCGTCGACGGCGTTCCGTTTATTTCGGCACTGACCAAACCGGAAACAACGGTAGCCTCTTTAAAAGACGATCCGCGTTTTAACAAAGAAGCAGTGATCAATAATTTCAAATCCATTCCGAACGACAACTATGTTGCCAATATGACCCAAATGATGCTGTATCAGGTTCGTGATACGACAAGAGCCAAACAGATCGCCGAATGGAGCTTTGCCAGCGATCGTACAACTCTGGGATCGACCATCGTGGAAATGTCGTTAACCGACCTTCGTACGGATATTGCAAAAATCAAAAGTCCGGTATTGATTTTAACCAGTATCTTTAACACTAAAGAAAACAGCGAAAAAATCTATAACGAGCAATATGCCGCTTTAAAAAACAAGACAATCAAGGTCGCCGACAGTAAGCATTTTATTATGTACGACGCACCGGAATGGTTTTACAGCGCAATGGACAACTTTCTAAATCAAAAATAAGCGTGTCGACAGAACAACAGCAAGACAGTCAATTCCGGGAATTGTATGCGACCTACTCGGCCAAAATACACCGTATCTGTTTGGGATATACCGGAAACCATATGGAAGCCGACGATTTGCTTCAGGAAGTATTTATCCGGATCTGGCAAAACCAGAGCAAATTCCGGGGCGAATCGCAAATTAGCACCTGGATTTATCGGATAGCGGTAAACACCTGCCTCTATCATATCCGTTCGCAAAAAAACAAACAAACCGACGAACTCAAGCCCGAACTGGCAACAATCGACCACGACGACAGCAATGAAAAAGAACAGCAAATTAAGTTGCTTTACAAATGCATCAGCGAGCTTAACGAATCCGATCGTTTGATCATTACAATGTTACTGGAAGATGTTCCCTATAGTGAAATTGCCACAGCAACCGGAATTACGGAAGGCAATTTACGCGTAAAAATACACCGGATAAAACAACAATTAAACACCATTTACAGTAAATATGAAAGCGTTTGACAATCTAAAAGAAATCTGGCAACAACAAAGTACCGGTGCGCTACCTGATGTTACTGTTATCATCAATAAAGCGAAGAAAGAACAACAATCCATGACCCGGAAAATTGGTATTCAGGTAGGAATTTTAATGCTTACCATAGTATTCCTTTCCGTGATTTTTAACAATATCGCTTTTAAAAAGGTTACCACATTTATTGGTATCGGGCTTATGTTTTTTGCCATGTTTGGGTATTCCGCTTTGCGATTATATCAGATAAACACCCTTCGAAAAGTTGACTTAACCGCTTCGCCAAAAGTCGCTTTAACGGGAATGCAACACTTTTACCGTTTTCAGCAAAAAGTGAATACAACCTATACACAACTTTATTATATCGTTTTAAATACCGCCTTCGTTTTTTATTTTATAGAAGTGATGCAACCGCTATCGACCACAGTAAAAATCGTTACCCTTGTATCCTATGTTACCTGGATGCTTATCGCCTATTTTATAATTGGTAAAAAATACATCCGTAAGGAACATGCCAAAACCGAAAGCATTATTACCGCATTACAGGAAATCGAAGCGAATTACGAGAAATAATAAACATATCATTTCCATTATTTCACACCTGACAGGTTTTAGAAACCTGTCAGGTGTATCAAACGAAGTCAGGTGTATCAAACGAAGTCAGATGTATCAAATTAAATCGGGTGTATATTATTTTTGTAACTTCGTAAAAACCTGACATTCGACCTTTTGAAAAAATCCATCCTTCTTCTGGCAACAATTATTCTGTTTTCGGTTTCCTGTTCGGCACCGAAAAAAAACACGGTGACTGTTATGCGTAAATCCGCGGCTGATTCCCTTACCAATCGGTTACAACAACTTTACGACAAAGGTTATTTTAACGGATTTGGTGTTGCCATTGTAGATGATCAGGGAGTACGCTATAAAAACGGATTCGGATCAGCCGACCGGGAAACGCGCAAAGCCTATACCGTACAGACCGTTCAAAGCATTGCTTCCGTATCCAAAACACTGGTGGGTATAGCACTGCTAAAAGCCCAGGAACTTGGCAAACTCCGATTGGACGATCAGGTTAACCGGTACCTTCCTTTTGAAGTGATCAACCCCTATTACCTAAATATTCCTATTACCATCCGGCAATTGGCTACTCATACCTCGACGATACTGGACAACGAAAATTATTTAAGCAAAAACTATTATCTAAAACCCGATCAGAATCTAAACGGTTTGCCTTTAGTATTCGACGATACCCAAATATTAAATCCGGCAGAATCGGCCGTAGGATTGAATATTTTCACAAGAGATATGCTGACTTTTCATGGAAAATGGCATATGGCAGACACTTTTTTAAACAAAGCACCGGGCACACAATATGAATACTCCAATACCGGAACGACATTGGCCGCTTATATCATTGAACGCGCCACCGGGGAGCCTTTTGATGTTTTCACTCAAAAATACATTCTTACTCCTTTGCAACTCAAAAACTCCGGTTGGAAATTCGATGCTATAGATTTGTCGCGCTTGTCGCGTTATTATCAGGATCCGAAAACACTACTTCCCTATTACACTATGAGTTCGTATCCGGATGGTGGTTTTATGACCACAATCGACGATCTGAGCAAGTACCTACAGGAACTGATCCGGGGTTATAATGGCAACGGTAAAATCCTATCCAAAGAAAGTTATCGTGAGTTTTTCAAACCACAATTATCGGCTGAACACTTTACCGAGCGAAACACTCAGAATCCGTATAGCGAATCGTATAATACGGGTATTTTTATAGGTTTTGGTTATACCGGTTATATTGGTCATACCGGTGGCGATCCCGGCGTTATGGCGATGCTATTTTTTGATCCGAAAACCAGTGTCGGGCGTATCATGATGTTTAACACCAACTTTTCAACTCCGGAAGGCAATCAGGTGTTTTATCAGATATGGGACGCTTTGGGACGCTAATCTGCTACACCTGACAGGTTTTGGAAACCTGCCAGGTGTGACAAGCTGTATCACATCAAAGTAGAAACTGCTGTACTCTTTTAAAAAAATCCGATTTATAAGTATCCCCTAGTGGTAAGCTTTTATTCAAAACCCAGACTTCGTTCGTGTCGGTTTTTTCTATTTTTCCCAGTGCCACCATATAGGATTTATGTATTTTCACAAACCGGTCTTCCGGCAAATGCTCTTCAAAATGTTTTAAGGTATTATAGGTAATCACCTGCTCGTCGCCGGTATGGATCACAACGTAATTTTTAATACTCTCGATATAATAAATCTCATTTATAAGAACCCGTTTATACCTATTTTTGCCATCCGTTTTGATAAAAAAGTAATCCTCCTGTACTGTTTCGGTAATGGACTTTGGCTTTGATGAATCTGAAATTTTCCGCACTTTTTCAACAGCGCCAATAAACCGGTTAAACGCTACCGGTTTTAACAGATAATCAACCGCATCCTGTTCGAAACCTTCCACGGCAAATTGCGGATAAGCGGTTGTAAACACCACCTTAACCTTTCCTTTTATAAGAGCTGAAAGCTGTAAACCCGTAAGATCCGGCATCTGAATATCCAGAAAAACAATATCGGGTAACTGTTGTTCGATTAGATGCAAGGCTTCCACGGCACGGGTTGCGGTTCCGATACATTCCAATCCGGGTAACTGTTCCACATATTTTTGCAGCAGTCGTATTGCCGGTGGTTCGTCATCTACAATTATACAGGTTATAGGTTGTTGTATCATAACAATGGAATATTTAAAACGACAGTATAGGTATTTTCCTGTTGGTCCACGAGTAAACTATGATTATCCGGAAACAGAATTGCAAGTCGTTGTACGATATTTTTCTGTCCGATGCCGCTAACATCATAATGCTGACTTTTGCGATAGCTATTAGAGGCCCGGAAAACCAGTCGGTCGTTTTGTATTGTAAAATCAAATACAATCGGATGGTTTGGATCATCCAAAATCCCGTGTTTAAAGGCATTTTCTACAAAATGAATCAGCAACAACGACGGAATTCGATATTCTTTTAACTCCTCGGGATAATGGTATTCTACCGGAATTGTTCCGTCAAAACGCCGTTGAAAAAGCGCGATATAATGCTGTAAAAACACCACCTCATCGCGAAGCAATACCCTATCGTTTTCATTTTCATACGTCACATAACGCAACATCTCAGACAATTTCATAACATCCTCGGCCACTTTGGGCTGCGTATCATACAAATCCGAATAAAAACTATTAAGCGTATTAAATAAAAAATGTGGGCTCAACTGATTTTTAAGCACCTGTAACTCGGCCTGCTTTTTTTCCAACTGCAAGCGATTCATCTTCTCATTGGTCGTCCACAGGTATTTTAGGAAATAGCCAACAATACTAAGCAACAAGGTACGTATCACATAATATGAATTATCATATACATAATAAGCCACCGTAAGTGCTTCCATCACATAATTATGATTTCCGGTAATCCGGTAAATGATCACTTCTTCGATTATAAAACGCAGCGCCGGAAACAGGAAAAACAATCCCAACTGGCATAAGGCAAAAAGCTTCCATTTTTTATAGGGAATTGTTTTCGGACAAACCCACAAATAATTCAGATAAAAAATCACCATTTGCAGTAACGTAAATCCGGTTCCCTGAAGTGCTTTCCAGAAAAAAGCGTTATTGCGATCCTTCATGATATCTTCCAGCAAATGATCCAGAAGCATCACCACGACCCAAAAGACAATATGATACTGTATTTCTCTTTTTTTAGACATACCGCTAAAGTATGTTTTTTCCGGATAGCCCGAAAACGGTATCCAACAAAACCCGGAAAATCCGATACGAACTACCCGTTTTACACAACCAAATTTTTTATATGCCATAATCGTCGGTTTATAAGACAATCGTGACACTTTATCCTTTTTTGAGAGATGCCATTTCGAAGCAACGTACTCTTGTACTATAAAAAACAGCCTATGAAATCATTTCACTATTTAGTTGTCCTCTTACTTATTCCCGTTGTACTATCAGCACAAAAAATTACCGGAAATGCTTCCGATTCCAAGGGTGAATCCCTTCCCTTCGCCTCGATATTCATAACAGATACCTTACAAAAAAATATACTATCCGCACATACCGACGAGCAGGGAAACTTTAGCCTCGCTATCTCCGAAACATTTTATAGCGGTACACTCACCATACGGTATATGGGTTATGACGACTATAGTCAAAAAATAACGGCCCGGGATTTTCCGCTTCGCTTAAAAGCGATCCTACAACCGGCTGCCAATACAACCCTAAACGAAGTAATCGTTAAGGCTAAACAAAATGCCATTACCATGAAAGGAGACAAAATGATTTTCAACATCGATATGGCTGGCATCGGACTGGGTAATAACGGTCTTGAAACCTTACGTCAGGTTCCCGGTATTCAACTCGATAAAGACGATAACCTGCTTTTCCGCGGGAATGGTGACATTCAGATTATGATCAACGGAAAGAAAAGTGCCCTTCAAGGGGAAGCGCTTCGCGAATACATCCGATCGTTAAAAGTCGACGATATTGCATCCGTTGAAATCATCGCCCAACCGTCGGCGCGTTATGATGCATCGGGAACCGCAGGTATTATCAACATTATCTTAAAACGGAAAAAAGAAAAACATCTAAATGGAAATGCTTATGCCTGGGCATCGTACGGCGAATATTTTAAACACCAATACGGTAGTCGGATCTATTATAGCGATTCGTTATGGAATATTAGCGGAAACGCATCCTATTATAAAGGCAACTCTGTAAACCACCGTCATATCCGACAGGACATTATCGCTCCGGAAGGCAACCGTGTTATTGATCAATATAATAAATGGCGACCGGAAACCGTTTCCAAAAGCCTTAACCTTGCTGTGGAGCGTAAACTTAGCGAAAGACAACTGATCAGTACGGATTGGTCCTATACCCGTTCCGATGCTGATGAAAACACCTATGGCGCTACCTACGAATTTCTGAATGGCGCTCCCGTGACTACCGTAAACCTAAGCAAACACGAACAAAAACCTTCCGAACGATTAACCGGAAATGCTTTTTACAGTTTTGTGACCGACAGTACGACGACCAAACTGGATATACAGGCGAATTTGGCGCGCTATACCACTTCGTCATCCGGTTTTCAACGGAATGATTATGCCGACAATTCCTATATGCAACTCAACGGTACCAATACAACCAAGTATACAATCGTTACCACTCAGGCCGATCTTCGTCAGCGTCTGGCGCAAAAACTATATCTGGAAAGCGGACTTAAATATTCCTATATCCATATGGATTATTATAATGGTTACGATGCCCATAACAGCAGTTTATCCATCATACCCGACAGTCTATTGATCAATAATTTTGTTTATAAAGAACATCTTACGTCCGCCTATGCGCAAGTGGACCTTAGTCTGGGCAAATGGAATCTTATGGCCGGACTTCGCGCCGAGTATTTTCAGTATGAAGCCAGCTCTCCCATCAATCATCAATCCAATTCGAACCGTTACACCAACCTCTTTCCCTCTTTTTCCATCAATTATAAAAAAGAGAACAACCAATACCAATTGAGCTACAGCCGCCGTATTGGCCGACCGGGTTATTTATCCTTAAATCCGTATTATTTATACCTGGATGCCTATACGCTTCAAAAAGGAAATCCGGCTTTAAAACCGGAGTATTATCACAGTCTTCAGTTGAGTTATATTTATAAAAGCGCCCTAAATTTAAGTCTCTATGGCTATTTTTACAACAATGGCTTTACCGATGTGATCGCCTATCAACCGGAAGAAAACTACAATATCAACTACAAAGCCAATGCGTCAACCGGGAAGAAAATCGGATTTTCGGCTACCTATCCCTATCAGGTAGCACCGTGGTGGACGATGCAATTCAATTTTGAGGGCACTTACAGTAGTGAATCATCGGAAATTCCCGGATTTTTATATCAGGGGAATGGTTTCCGTCACGAGATCAATTTGTATGAAAACTTCACTTTTAAAGATTGGACACTCAACATAAACGGATTTTATGCCGGACGTTCGACCTCACCAAACGGATATTCGAAAGCCATTGGCGACTTTAGCGTATCGGCCAAAAAGAACCTGTTCAACAAAACGCTACAGTTATCCGGCGGCTGTACTAATATTCTGAAAAAAAGCTTCTACCATCATGTTACACAACTTCAGAATGTGACTACCGATTGGACAAACCGATGGGAAACCCGACGCTTTTATCTGCAGGCAACCTATTATTTTGGCGGTGGAAAATCCAAATCGATCAAAGCCGCTTCGCTCAATGAAGAAACCAACCGAATGTAAACAATTCTCCTGTTTTTATAGTAAATCCCTAATAACCAGTTCGGAAATCCGGCTGGTTTTTTTATGTCATTTGATTTTTTGTTTCAAAATATTTGCGCAACCGAATAGTTTCATATATATTTGCAACTGATTGGTTTCACATAAAAAAGAAAAGACTATGCGACGCGATATATTTCAAGCCATTGCCGACCCGACCCGAAGAGCCATACTCACATTGATTGCCGTACAAGCGATGACACCCAATGCGATAGCCGAACATTTTAACACGACGCGGCAAGCTGTTTCGAAACACCTGAAAATACTAACCGAATGTCAATTGTTAAAACAGGAACAACAGGGACGGGAAATTTATTACCAGCTTGAAATCGACAAGATGAAAGAAATTGATCAATGGCTGGAACAATTCCGTACGATTTGGGAAAGCCGATTCGAACAACTCGACAACCTATTAGACCACCTTAAAAACCAACAAAAATGAAACACAACCTGCAATTCGACTTCCTTGCCGACAAGGAAAAAAACACATTGACAATCAGACGGGAGTTTATGGCCAACCGTCAATTGGTTTGGGACTGTTATACCAAAAGTGAACTATTAGATCAATGGTTTGCACCAAAACCGTTAACCACCAAAACCAAAGCCATGGATTTTAGTGAAGGCGGCCACTGGCATTATGCCATGATCGAACCAAACGGTACCGAATATTGGAACTGGATGGCGTATCAGAAAATCAAACCGATCGATTATTATACGGCCTGGGATGCTTTTGCGAACGAAGCCGGTGACCTTAATAAAGAGCTTCCGAGTTCCGACTGGCTGGTTAACTTTACCGACAAAGGCAACAATACGCTGGTGGAAACCATTGTAACCTATAAATCCCTATCCGATCTGGAAACCGTAATCCAAATGGGTATGGAACCGGGTATGATCGCAACCCTTGAAAAACTAGACGAATTACTACTACTCTTAAACCGATAAACATGGCCTCTAAAATCACAATTAACGCTACTATTTTAGCCGATAAAAATAAAGTGTGGAACTACTACACTCAGCCGGAACATATTACACAATGGAACTTTGCCGATCCATCCTGGCATTGTCCGAAAGCGTCGAACGACATGCAGGTTGGCGGTACCTATAGCGCCCGAATGGAAGCACGGGACGGAAGCTTCGGGTTTGAATTTGAAGCGACTTATGACGAAATCAGCGATGGAGAACATTTTAGCTACACCATGCCCGACGGCCGACAAGTAACCGTTACATTCCATGAAAATGATACCGCTACCGATCTTGTGATCGCTTTCGATCCGGAAAATCAAAATCCAATTGAAATGCAACAAAGCGGATGGCAGGCCATTTTAAACAACTTTAAAAAATATGCCGAAAGTCATTAAATAAAAAAGGGCATACTCGATAGTATGTCCTTTTTCATTTTGAATTTGATGATTATGCTTTTCGAACAAATTCCGACTTTAATGCCATTGCGCCAAAGCCATCGATTTTGCAATCGATATTATGATCACCATCGGTAAGACGGATATTTTTCACTTTGGTTCCCGCTTTGATTGGCCCTTTTGCTCCTTTAACCGGTAGGTCTTTAATTACAATAACCGCATCACCATCCTGTAAAATATTCCCATTCGAATCTTTTATTACCAGAACATCTTGCGATCCTACTTCGGCAGGATTCCATTCGTGTGTACATTCCGGACAGGCATAGGCCAAATCGTTTAAATAATACCCATAAGGTGATCCGCATTGCGGACATGTTTTCATTTCGTCAGACATAATCGTTTCGTTACTTATTAAAAATCCGTATTGCCATTATTTGCAATAATAGCAATTACACTATCTATTTATTGTTTATCTTCTAAAAAACACTTTCCAGTTTAACAACTTTAGTATGTATTCCGCAAAATTAGCATTTTACCTCAAACTACATACTAATTTTCCCGATATCTTCCGGAATTGATAAACAAAAACAGATTATTCAAAATAATGCATTTCAGATATTCTCATAAATCGTCACGGATAACAGAAGAACAAGTCCCGAATTCAAAACCATTCTATATCCATAACGGAATTACAATTTATCAATTAGTCTATATTTTAATACGAAAAGAACTAATCCGGTTTTCGACTTAATTTCAAATTTATTAAATAGCGACTCCCGATATCCATCTACAGTTCTGGGCTGAACAAACATAAGACTTGCAATCTGATCGTAGGTATATTCCTTATCGTGACATACATATTTTAGAAATTCCCGTTCTCTTTCGGTCAATTGATCTAAAATCAAGTCGGCCTCTGATTTTTCAGGCTGTGGCATTTCATTTTGCAGCGACAACGTCAGAAATTCATTATGATGGTATCCAAATTGAAAAATTGACTGTAATGCTGTTTTGAGATTTTCGGCACTGCAATCTTTTTTTAAAAACCCACGGACACCTTTTCGAAAAAGCTGAATAATTGTATTTTCATCACTTTCCAATGTCAAGATCAATATTGGCGTTTTTATAGCTCTATATTTCATCATTTCGACGATTTCGAAACCATCCATCTCCGGCATATTCAAATCCAAAATGATCAAATCGGGTTCTGTTTCAAATGGTAAAGCTGCAAAATAATCAAGTCCCGAATTAAATTCATGTATGATTTTATAAGGCCCTATCTTTTCAATAAGTTCTTTGAGTCCATTTCGGATGATAACATGATCGTCGACTAATACAAGCTTTTTGGTTTTATCCATTTCAAGGTGCTGTTATTTTTTTTAACACAATTTTTGTTCCTTTCCCACTAGCGGATTGTATTTCACAATCGAACAAAGCGAGTGTTGCTCTTTTACTAATATTTCTTAAGCCAGATGCGCGACCATTTTCGAATACTTCATTTTTATCAAAACCTTTTCCATCATCCTGAACACAAAACTCAAAATATTCCGGGGTGCTCACAATTGCAACATAAAGGTTTTTTGCCTTAGCATGACGCAATGCATTTTGCGTTATTTCCTGAAAAATCCGAAATACAATTAACTCTTCATCTTTATTTAGGCCTGAAATAGTCGTTATAGGGGTACAATGCACATTGAAACGCTTTAGCGTTCTTAATCGCTCTATTTCTAACGGAATCGAATCTCGTAAACCAATACTTCCGATAAAGTCATTATTGAGCGTACGGCTCAGCATTCGTATCTGTTGTGTTATTTCATTTAAGTAGGTTTCAACAGGCCTAAAGGCTGCAACGAGTCCCGGATCATCAATTTTCTGGTTCTCAATATGAATATGTGTTACCGTTAAAAGCTGGCCTACATTATCATGAAGTTCATTTGCCAATTGCGTCATTATGTTTTCTGAAACTTCACTTTCAACAAGGCGAATTTCTTTTTCAAAAATCAGCTTTGCTTCAGCCAACCTTTTTTCCTGCTGTAACCGTTGTTTGGAAATGAGTGAAAAGGCGACAAAAATGCCAAAGATCAGGAGTAAAATCAGCAGTGTCCCTATTATGATTCCTAATACGATTTCATTCATAATTTCACGTTCAGATTATGTGCTTTTTTATATATCAGCCAAAAAGAAAAGCCCAGCAAAACATACCGTACATTGGCTAATACATTACTGATAAAATCAAAAAGCAGATGATTTAATTCCGGATTATTTTTTTGGAGGTAATGTATCATCGTTATATAGGGAACCGAACCTCCAAAATAAAGCAATAACCCCAGACAAGTTAGCAGTTCCGGCGTTATTAACCCGTGACTATTTTTTATTTTGACATAATAAAAGCCTACCTGAGCAAATAGTACCGTACTGGTGATGCATTCCACAGCATCAGCATAATTCATGTAAACTTCAATCCCATTGGTAATGAGCTGGATTATAAAAACCGTTATAAAAAGAAATGCTGCTATAATGATACTAATCTGAAGCCGCTTATTTTTTCTGATGGTATAAGCAGCCGTATACAATATCAATGTTTCAAACACTATATGAATATTCATTAGCCATTGATTGTTTGGCATCAATCCGTTTTTAATTTGGTTGCATGTGAGCCAATGCAGTGAAATGTAAAAACCCATCCAAACAACCAATTGGATAAAAAGGACACGAAAAAACGCTGTCATGTACTGGATCGCTCGTACTCCTACTATAAAAGTAGTGCATAGTATCGTTAGCTCGATTATAACCTGTTTTGACAAAATAATCAGGTCCGATTTTGAGGAACATCCTCTTTCCAGTCAAGAATGGCACCTTCTATAAATTTTGCCACATTATATTCTAATGTATTACAATCCGGCGGACACAAATGGGAACGATTAGCATATTTTCCTTTGAAATTGCTAGCTTCCATCATTTTTTGAGAAGACAATAATATACTGTGCTTTGCATTACGGTCAAGATCAAGATCCCTTCTTATAGCATTGTACAATAACACCTCTTTTGTTTCTTCATTATCGTACAATAATGTAAAAATAGTCTGAAAAGGAAAGATTACCGCTTCTGTATTGACACCCGAACGAAATTCTTTTTCTTGAATTATAACGTTTACCCGATAAGTTTTCTTATATTTTTCTACATCTTCTTCGGGAACAGTATTCGTTTCCGATCCTTTAAACTGATAGTATTTCCCGGGGAACACCTCATAGGTTCCGATTGTCTCCTCCGATTTGATCCGCTTAAGATAAAGCGGCTGAAACAAGGGTAGTAATGTCGTGGTCGTGCTATCCGCAACAGTCCCGGCTCCAATTAAAACTTTCAACCCGGTTACCCTCTCAGTATTGTCATCACCTAAATTTGTGGCAAATTCAAACAACTTGGTTAGTTGCTTTAATGATAAGGAAGCTAAATGATACGCGACAGTATGGGAATCCAACTGTAAATACGTATCACAATCTCTGATTTCCTGATCACCTTCTTCTCTTGTTTTCGGAGCTAACTCAAGGTTTAAAATATCCTCTTTCCGCAATGGATATAAATCCGGAAACAGCTGAATAATATCCTCTATAGGCGTAGGTTCTAATATCATGGTTTTCAACATTAAATGGAGTCATTCAAAAATATAGATAATTTCAGAGTATTACAAGTTAACTTTCACATTATCCATAAGTTCTCTCCTTTTTTAACCGGGAATAATCCCCTTTCCAAAACGGGAAAACTCACATTGATTCCAAAAGATATAAGGCTCAATTTTGGAATATCTAATTCAATAAAAATGTAACCTTAATTTAATTCATAATGGAAAATCCAACAAAAACAAACTTGCAACAATTATCATTATGGCAATCTGTTGTTACAGAACATTTCGAAAAAGAATCCGCTTTACTGAAATCTTCTAAAGGCAAACCGCTTCCGATTCAAGAAGCGTTAAGGCTCCATATTGCGAAAGCTGAAAACCTACAAGGTGAACATCCTGAGTTTCGGTCTGAAACAAACGATAGTACTGTTGAAGAATTATCCCAGATTTCGGAATTAACCTTCGAGATTGCTATAGCCAGAATCCTCGAAGCCCACGAACATGAGCAACAATTATTAGCCGAGTATCGCAAATTTAGCGATCGTGATCCCGGATTTTTAACGTGTGTGACTACCTATTTGGAATATTACACAAAATATAAGGGCAAATTAAAATACAACTCCTGGAAAGTTGAGGGCAAAAAAGATCTCAATTTCGGACGTATAAAGCACAAACTCAAAAACGATGCAAAAATCGCCATTATCGGCGATTGGGGTACCGGTATGGAAGATGCGGAATATTTACTCGAAACCCTGGTTAGACATAACAAACCAGATCTGATTATTCATTTGGGAGACATTTACTATTCGGGCACGAATGACGAATGCATTGCGAATTTCGAGAACGTTATAAAAAGAGTGTTTACCCGAACACTCGGAAACAACAAAAGGATTCCTGTCCTTTCCATCCCCGGGAATCATGATTACTATGCCTTTGGATATGATTATTACAAGATGATCGCCCGACTTAACAGTTATAATCCTGAGCTTATTCAGCACGCCAGTTACTTCTGTATTGAAACCGAAAATAAAAAATGGCAATTTATCGGAGCCGACAGCGGTTATGACGATGCTAATCCAATAAATCAGATCGACACCTTCTATGCCGGCCCGAATCTTCATAAAGATGAAGCAGAATGGCATATTGATAAAATCAAAAATTTTAGTGGTCAGTCCATTCTTTTCACACACCATCAGTTATTTAGCCATAATTCCAAAATAAACGGTTCCGCATCCGTCCATTCGGCGTATCCCAATCTAAACAAATACCTTCTCGATATCTTTCAACCCTATTTCAACAACAAGATTGCAGCCTGGTTTTGGGGTCACGAACACAATCAGGTTATCTATCAGGATTCTCTTTTTGGTCTCAATAAAGGTCGCTTAATAGGAGCAAGTGCATTTGAGGAACTGCATTCGGAAGACCCATATAAGATTAAATATAAGGATACTCCTTATGATGACCGCTATAAACTAGCTGAAAAAAATGGATACTTCAATCATGGCTATGCTATTATCGATTTAGGGAATGAGGAAGGAAACAAACCGATGATTAATTACTATCAATATCCATCATGGGGAAAAAACACACCCAATCCGATACCCACAAAGCCTATTCTTTTAAATCAGGAGCCACTTAGTCCGGCGACACCACCAAATGCAAAAAAAATAGATTATGGCCAAAAACTCTATATAAGCCTGGAAAACGGATTAAACTATATTGGCGATAATGAAAAACACATTTTAACCTATTACCCAAGAGTGACCTTACGTAAATCGGCCTTCAAATTCAACGGAGGAATAGGTACTGTAAAACATGGAGATAGTTTACAAATCGTTACCTGTGACCCTAAAACCGGGAAATCAAATGTATTGAGTGCATCGAAATCCAAGAAAACCCTGTATTATGCCAGAGAGGGCTACAAAGAGCAGACATGGATCATACATAAAGTTGACTACGACGGAAAAAATCCGGAAATCAACGAAAATGACCCCGTCTATTTCATCAACAGACACTTTAGAGGTCAGTTTTTATGCCCATATGTATACTCTTCAAACACTTATTTATCTACCGATGCAAGCTTTCCAAGTAAATGGTTTTTAAAATTAAAATCATAACTATTTTTAAATTATGAAACCGAATACAAATGAGTTAAATTCATTCGGTTTTTTATGGCTATGTTCCCGATCGCTGTAAATGCTCAGTTGATGTATATGTCTGATTTTGGCTTTATAGACAACAATGTTGCTATAGAAAATTAGTTCTGAACGGATTTGAAATTAATGGGTTAATACTCCTGAAATCCATTTTGATGCCAATTCGGCAAACCAGGCCAATATGCTTGTATCCTTTGCTAAAGGATTAAAAAAACAGGCGGTTAATTAGAATGCCAAAAGGTAACCAATTTGTTAACTACCTTTTGGTATTCTTTCATTTAAAATTCAAAAAGTGACTTTTTTTAGAATTAACCATTGTGCCTACAAAAATCCGGCTGGTATTACTCCAAAACCTTTTTCATCATAATATCGGTTTGCTCGTCGTTACCCAATCTGAAAATATGTTTATCAAAAGCCACGAATCCGTTTTTGGTATAAAATCGAATGGCTCGGTAATTTTCTTCCCATACGGCTAACCAAACATATTTTTTGCGTTCTTTCTGAGCTATTTCCAACGCTTTTTCATATAGCAACTGGCCGACCTTTTGTCCGTGGTAGCTGCTTTTCACATAGATACGTTCGATTTCAAGAGCCGTATCGTCCTGTAATTCGGTTTGTGCATTTCCGGAATTCAACTTTAGATAACCCACCGCTGTGGTGCCATCCCAAGCCATAAAAAACTGCGAATCCGGATTGCTTAATTCGGCTGTTAACCTCGGAATATTAAAACTATTTTCGAGATACTGCGCCATGTTTTCTGCGGAATTATTTTCCGAAAACGTTTCAAAAAACGTCTCTTTTGCCAAGGCTTGCCATACTTCCATATCCTGAAGCGTAATTTCGCGAATCATTATCTTTTCCATACTATTTGCTTTTTGTATTTATAACGGTAGTGTAAACCGTACTTTTTCTTTCCCAATTCCGCCAATACGCTTATAAAAACGGATGGCTTTTTCGTTAAAATCCGGAGTTTGCCATTGCATATTGATACAATTTTCGGTTTGCCCGATTTCGATCACTTTTTCCATTAAAGCATGTCCGATTCCAAAATTACGATACGCTTCTTCCAGATACAAACAATCCAGATAAATAAACTTTTGCGCTTCCCAAGTGGAAAAATCAAACGTATAGGTCGCATAACCGATCACTTCACCGGCAACTTCCGCTACAATACCGTATAGCTTTTTGTTGTCCGAAAAAAGAGCGGCATCCAGTTTTTCCTTTTTACCACGAGCCTCATACGTAGCCCGTTCGTAATCGGCGTGTTTCGCACATAAGACAATCAAAGTATCGAGATCGTCTGCTTTGCATTCCCGTATTTTATAATCCATTGTAATTATTCTTTTGTTATGCCAAAACTAAATTATCATTGGCTTATCTTTATCATCCAATACTATTATTATGAATAGCCCAATATTGTATTCGTTATTCGAAAACCTGTCTCTTGATCATTCTATAGCACGTCCGGTATACCTACAACTGGCCGATATCCTGCTCGATTTAATCAAAACCGGAAAACTCCGTTCGGGTCAGAAACTACCTTCCACAAGGGATCTTGCCGGACTATTACAGATTAATCGGATCACGGTTGGTAAGGCGTATGAAGAGCTGCAAATGCAAGGATGGCTGGAAAGTTTTGTCGGCCGGGGAACTTTTATTTCGACACATCTTGTAGACCATGAACCGGAAACACTAACCGGCAGTCGGCATAATCCGGCTATGAAAAAAGCGGGGTTTCGTATTCCTTTTCAAAACTACCCGGATAAGGCTACCGACATCTTTATTCCGGAGCTTCATCTGGACGATGGTTATCCCGATCCGAGTCTTGCTCCATTAAAAGAACTATACCGAGCCTATCGCAACCAGCTTACGCGTGGCGGGCTATACCATCGATTTGGGAGTTATAACGATCCGGCTGGTCCGCAGTATTACCGGGAAACCTTATCGGATTACCTCAACACGACACGCGGTTTAAAAACAACGGCTCAAAATATTCTTTCCGTTCGGGGAACCTTAATGGGGATCAATCTGGTTTGTACCGCTCTGATTCGCCCCGGTGATGTGGTGGTTTCCGGGATTCCGGGCTGGAAAAGAGCCGATCATAATTTTCTTCATGCCGGAGCGCGGCATATCGGCATTCCGGTTGACGAACACGGTATTGTTATAGAGGCGCTAAAAGAAATATGTCGGATACAAAATGTACGAATGGTTTATGTGACTCCGCATCATCATTACCCAACAACCGTCTCCCTACGTATTGACCGGCGTTTGGAGTTATTACGACTGGCCAATGAATACGGCTTTATCATTTTTGAAGACGACTATGATTTTGATTTCCATTACAAACACCGTCCGTTATTACCTTTAGCCAGTGCCGATGAAAACGGAATGGTGATTTATTGCGGCTCTTTTAGTAAAAGTTTTTCGCCGGCTTTCCGTATGGGCTATCTGGTAGGTCCGGAAAACGTGATCGAACATTTGGCGCAGGTTCGGATTTTACTGGATCGGCAGGGTGATCATATGCTCGACAATGCGATGGCTACTATTTTACAGGACGGAACACTACAGCGCTATACGCGAAAGGCGATTGCCGTTTATGAAGAACGACGGGATTTATTTTGTGATTTACTTACGGATCAATTATCCGATGCTGTAACGTTTTCCATTCCGGAAGGCGGCATGACGGTTTGGACAACTTTTGCCGATTCCATCAATCTGGAATCTTTGGCTCAAAAAGCACTACAAAAAAGTTTATTACTATCCGATGGAAAAACACATCAATATCCGGATTACAGTACCAATTCGATCCGATTGGGTTTTGCTTCGGCATCGAAAGATGAATTGATCCGCAGTGTGGAGATCCTTAAAAAAATACTATAAAAACAAAAAACGACCTCGATATGGGTCGTTTTTTGTAATCAAAATCAGGATGCTTTCTCAATATAGGGAACCTCATACAAATGATTCGGTTGTAAATAAACTACGTTTTCCTGAAAGTCAAAAAACGTATTAAATCGTTTTAAAACATCACTTCCCAAAATATGAACATTGGCACCGCGTACCGGTTTGTTGGTCGTTAAAATCTGAGCGGGTACATTTTTCAGTTCGTTTCTGCCCAGTTTCAGACTTTCCAGATTGGAAGTTACCACCGGGATCTTATTTTTCATGATACCAAGAAGCGTATCCGTACGAATTACCGCCATTTCCGCGACCGGGAATTTTGCCTTGTTTAAAAGATCATTATCAAGGACAACCGTTTTCTGATATCCGGTATCAAACATAAACCAGTCTTTTACGGTCGTCTTTCCTTGCGTTATCTCGCCTTCGATATAAAATACCTGGTTAAAATATTTCATTTTAAACTTGTCAATCGCTTTGTTCTGTTTTACGGCTTTTGGCAGTTTTGAATGCACTACCATGATATTTTTATCGTAATTGAGCTCAACAATATAACCGTCAAAATTATCCCAACCTAAAAGACCATCGACACCATGACCTGCCAATTGGATATCGTAAACCTTCGATTTGTAGGTTCTGCTTCCTACTTGAATATCATGCAGTGTATTATACAGATCCAGTTTACTTTTTACCTTGTTTTTTAAGGCCTCTTCAATCAGTACCAATTCTGTCGCACCCGAATCGAAATTCAGGTTTAACGTATCTACTTGGTTTAACACCACTTTAATCGAATTGGTGTTGTGTTTATTGATCGCAAACGGAATCGTATCGTGAACTTCCGGTTTTACGCGGCTAAAATTTTTCAATTCGGGACTTTGAATCCGCGTATAACAGGAATCCTTTCCATTGAGCAAAACAATAAAATCTTTTTGTTGTCCGGGTTTTAGTTTAAAACTAGTGGAATCGATATCCGTTTTAAATTTTATCACAACCGGTTTTATCAACTTATTGGTTGTAAAGGCATCGATTTTAATCTGCGGACTTAAATTCCATTTCTTTAGCGGTTGTCCGACTTCCTGAATTGTTGCTGTTTTGGTATTCGCTTTGATAACCGGTAATCGGTTTTGCGAAAAGCCATAAGCCGAAAACAGCAGAAGAAGCGTAAGATAGTAGTGTTTCATTTGATTTTAACTGCGTTTAATGATTGATGATTTCGCACAAATATAGAACAAGTCACACGTTAGAGAAATATTTAAACACTGTTTTAACATCAATAGGTATCCGTTTTTTTAATACCGGATAATAAAGACGTGAAAAATAAAAGTACGAAAAAACGATTCCTTTTCACTTTGAAAAAGCTGCTAATTAGCAATTAAAATTTTAAAAAATGATGCGAAAAGTAAAGTCACCATTTCTGAAATTCTATACGAAGTCGGTTTTAATTCCAAATTTTCTTTTAATCTCGCTTTTAAAAACATACCGGTCACACTCCGACCGACAATCGTAAACAACTATAAAACAACACCTTGTAATTACTCGTACTTATATTATAAACTATTCGTACTTATTTTTTAAAACAAATGCGTTCGACTATACGTATTCGGTCGCACAGCCGTGATTTCTCCGACATCTTTGTACCGAAATATTTTTTTAACCTAAAACACGGTACAATGAGAACTTCATTACAATTAGTAACAGCACTAGTATTGATCTGCAACATTTCTTTTGGACAAGACATCACCAAAAAGATTGATTCGCTACTACAGGATAATTATCAGAAAAACCCAGGTGTCGGTATTAGTTTCGGTCTGATCAAAGACAATAAAGAATATTATACCTCCTATGGCAATCTGAATACTGAAAGTCAGGACAAAATCAATAAAAACTCCGTATTTGAAATTGCTTCGATTACAAAAATTCTAACGTCAAATTTAATTACACAAGCTGTTATCGAACATAAAATAAAGTTGGATGATTACATCGACAGTCACCTACCAAAAGAATACAAACTGCATAAAAACATTAGCAACAAAATAACGATTTCGGATCTTGCTTCACATCAATCCGGATTACCCGATATCGATTTTAAAACGCTAATCGAACGCAATCCGCAACAACCGATGAGCAACGTCAACGAACAGACACTAACCACCTTGATCAATAATTGTACAACGTTAACCGATTATGGAAAGTATCGTTATTCTACCATTGGTTATACTTTACTTGGGCAGATACTGGAAAAGGTATATGGCAAAAGTTATGATGCGATTATCCGAACCAAAATAATAACCCCATTAAAAATGACCAATACACTGACAAAAGATTTTAATGTAAAAAACCGTACCACCAGTCATAATCCTGATGGTGGCATTCAGGAATTTATGGAATGGAATATCACAGCATCAGCCGGTTTGGTAAAATCGAATGCTTCTGATATGGTTTCTTATTTAAAAGCCGTATTAAACAGTGAGACAGCAATCGGGAAAGCGGCACTACTTACCGAAAAAATAACCTATAAAGATCAGAATCGGGAAATGGGATTGGGCACCAATATTATAACCGATGAAAAAAATACGATCTATTTAAAATCCGGAGATTCGATGGGACAGTCGTCAATTATATTTTATAACAGAGCTCAAAACTGGGGCGCGATATTACTTCTGGATCAACGGAATTCTAAAATGCGACAAAATCTGTTTAACATCATTTCTCAAACGATTCAAAAATAAAATTGGCCGAATCTATAAAAACAAAAAACTCCAAAACCGTTTGATTTTGGAGTTTTATATTTTGTAACTCAACTGCGACTATCCACTTTTTTGAAGCAGTAGTTTTACTTTTTTACACTTTTAAACCTTGTATCAAAAGTCATCTTTGAAGTATTTAAAACTTTGATTTTTGATGCATCCGGATGATTGGGATTTATTAAATAGTTATATTCCTGAGGGACGATACTACTCGGAACTTTTAAAATTGCGGCTTCATTATAAAATACGAAATCATCTCCAATTATCTGAGTTGTCAGAGATGGTGGTTTTGAATTCCAATCGTCCGGCAAATCGTCTATAGCCACTTCCTGTATGACGACCTCATCCGGTATTTCAATTTCAACATAACAACGATCCTCCGGCAAATCTTCACTCAAATCCAAATGAACAGCCACTTCCAACGTTGCCAGTGCTCTCGATTCGGCTGTATAAACCATTTTAGTATTTAGACTATTCCATCGATAACCTTCGGACATTGAAGCACCAATTCCGGTGAGTGTCGTATCCAGATATTTCTCACGTTCGATTCTGAATACTATCATTAGGCTAAGTTTCCAAATTCTAAACGATTCAAACTAAATCGCACTTCATTAATTCCTGTGATGGTATCCAGCATACTTTCGGGCGAATTTCCTCCGATGGATACATTTGGTTTCTTTAACCAACGCTGAAATTTTTCTTCTTCATTATTAAAAACTTCCAGTCCAAAATCGATTAATTCATTAATCAGTATCACCAGTTCACTATCTCTGCTATCTAAAAGCGAATGCTCACTTTTTTTCTTATTATAGGTTGTTTGAGGAATTCCGACCATTGCCAAGACGGATTTTACCGGATTATTAAGTCTCCTGCTAATAATCTCAATAGAATCATAGGGAATACCAGCTCTTATAACTCCTACGCGTTCAAGTCTGTTACTCCATCGGTATTCTTTACCATCAGAATGCAACGAAAACTGTCTGGCAGGATTCGTTTTCCCTGTTGCCTTTTGAATACTCCTTTTCGTATCAAATGGCTTTGTTTTATTTGTGACTTTTCCCATGACGCAATCAATTTACTGCTAATATACAGCATTTTTGTTGCAAAAGCAAAATATCCAGCCAAAGAAAAGGAAATAACGTATAGTAAACCAATACTTTACAAATCAGGTAGTGCGAATTTACAATCCGTGCCTACGAAGTGAGATAATATCACCGCCCTAAACAATGATCAAATAATTTCTTCGCGGAGGTTGAAACAAAAAACTCCAAAATCTTTCGACTTTGGAGTTTCTAAATCTGTGGGCGATGAGGGGTTCGAACCCCCGACCCCCTCGGTGTAAACGAGGTGCTCTGAACCAGCTGAG
>NZ_JASLCE010000092.1 GCF_030146175.1 Flavobacterium sp.
ATCTTCTACACCTGACAGGTTTACAAAACCTGTCAGGTGTTCCTGTTCCAAACAAAACATAAAAAAACCGGATTTTCTTCCGGTTTTTATATTTTACGAGTTACGAATTCATAAACTAAACATTAAAATCCTTAAAATCATAGGTTCCGTCGGTATTAAAAACAATTTTATAAAGTCCTGTTCCATCATCAACAATTGTAGGAATACAGTCAAAGGATTTTAAAAGCGCAATAAAGCCCCCGGTTCCTCCATAGGGATACGAATACGGCATATACTCTAATATCCCTGTATTCGGACTAAGTTTTCTTAAACCGACAAAATCAACCTCATAATTCTTATAAAGTGCTTCCACTAACGAATAAAAATGCCAGCTATTTTCCGTTCTTACTACAGTTGCATGAAGTGGTTTTATATCGGTATCCAAAAACCAAAATTGTGATATGGCATATTCAGGAAAGGCCTCAAGCCAGTAGTGATCATATAGTTCAGAGTAATTATCTCTAGCCTCTTTGAATTTGTCAAAAACAGTTTTTAGATCGTAAAAAGTCGTTTCATCTGGAAAATCAAATTCAAGATAACAGTTTGGTGTTTCCATTTTAAAGTTATTTGGATCAAATATAAAACTATATTGGAATTCTTTTAGACGATGTGTAAAATACTGACGGGAATAGAAAAACAGGAGCATTAATAAACAAAAAGAAATGCCTATTTTTGTTCGTTATTCGTTATAAGCAAATATTTTGGGATTATATAAAAACCTATTCAAGCAAACATTTATCTACGGCGTAGCAACGGTACTGCCTCGAATGCTTAGCTTTTTACTGGTTCGCCTTCATACGGACCTGATGCCAAAGAGCGATTATGGGAATGTAACCATTGTTCTTTCCTGGATGGTCTTTTTTAACGTTATCCTTTCGTATGGAATGGAAACGGCTTTTTTCCGTTTTTACAACAAAGAGGAAAACAAAAAAAGCGTCATTGAAACGACTACCATTTCGTTATTCTGGTCGTCGATGTTATTCCTGGCAATGGGATTATTGTTCCGGAGCACGCTGGCCGAATGGGCCGATGTGGAAACCCAATTTGTAACCTATGCCATCTGGATTTTGGTCTTGGATGCTTTGGTAGTGATACCATTTTCCAAACTCAGAGCCTTTCAGCGCCCCATTAAATATGCGGTGATCAAAATAGCCAATGTCACGATTAACGTAGGGTTAAACGTTTTCTTTTTAGTATTCCTTCCTAAAATAGCCAAAGCTGATCCCAACGGATTCATCAGTAGTTTTTATATTCACGATTATCAGGTAGGCTATATTTTTATTGCCAATCTGATTGCGAGTTTAGCGACGCTATTGGTATTCCTGCCGGATTATGTCCGATTAAAATGGCATTTCAATTTCCCGCTATGGAAAAACATGATGGATTATGGATTACCGATTTTATTCGCCGGACTGGCATTCGGAATTAATGAGCACTTCGATAAAATTCTGTTGGGAAAACTATTGCCGCAAAATATTGCCAAAGCAGAAGTAGGGGCTTATTCGGCCTGTTATAAACTCGGCCTTTTTATGGTGTTGTTCCGAACGGCCTATACGTTGGGAATTGAACCGTTCTTTTTTAATCATGCCGACAAAAAAGATGCACCGCAAACCTATGCCGTCGTGACCAAATACTTTGTCATTTTTGGTTCGATGATCTTATTGGGAGTTATCGTTTTTGCCGATATCCTAAAACAGGTTCTGGTTCCAAACAGCAGTTATTGGGAAGCAATGAAAGTGGTACCGCTTATTATTCTGGCGAATTTCTTTTTGGGGATTTACACCAGTTTATCGGTTTGGTACAAATTAATCGACCGAACAAAAGTGGGCGCTTATATTTCCATTGTTGGTGCTGTCGTTACCTTGGTGCTAAATTATGCTTTAATTCCGACCTATAGTTATATGGGATCGGCCATCGCAACACTGGCGGCCTACGGAACCATGATGAGTATTTCCTATTTTATGGGGAATAAATACTATCCGATACCCTATGATAAAAAAAGAATCCTGGGCTATCTGATTGTTTCGTCAGTCTTGGCCGGACTTTCCTTTTATGTTCCGGCACTCCACAATTACTATTTTGGGGTATTGGCGATCCTGGTTTTCGGATATTTTATCTACCGAAACGAAAAAGATACGTTATTACGAATTATGAAGAAAAAAGTTGCCTGATTTTTTCTAATTTTAAAGACAATTGCAAAATAGAATACGCAAAGCAAATAAATATACAATGACCATAAAAATAATTAATAAATCACAACACGCATTACCCGAATATGAAACGATAGCCTCAGCCGGAATGGATCTGAGAGCGAATATTACCGATCCGATAACTTTAAATCCGTTAGAAAGAGCCTTGGTAAAAACCGGACTTTTTATCGAATTACCGATCGGATATGAAGCACAGGTACGCCCTCGTAGCGGACTGGCTTTTAAAAAAGGAATCACCGTATTAAATAGCCCCGGAACAGTTGATGCTGATTATCGCGGTGAAATAGGTGTTATTTTAGTAAATTTATCCAATGAACCGTTTGTGGTTGAAAATGGAGAACGTGTAGCACAATTGGTAATTGCCAAACATGAAAGAGCCGAATGGGAGTTGGTGGAAACACTTTCGGAAACCGTAAGAGGCGAAGGCGGATTCGGAAGTACCGGTGTCAAATAAACGATAAAAAGAAAAACCCCGTTAATATATAAATGATGCTTGCTCGTCAAGTCTCGTCCCCTAAAATACATAGCATAAATGAAGATAATTGTCCCTATGGCCGGTCGTGGATCACGACTTAGACCACATACTTTAACGGTACCAAAACCGTTAATTCCGATTGCCGGTAAGCCTATTGTTCACCGATTGGTAGAAGATATTGCCGGAGTTTTAAATCAGGAAATCGAAGAAATAGCATTCATCATTCACAAAGATTTTGGCGACAAAGTACCGGGTGAATTAATTGCTATTGCTGAAAAATTAGGAGCAAAAGGAACGATTTATTACCAGAACGAACCGTTGGGAACGGCGCATGCGATTATGTGTGCCAAAGAAAGTATGTCGGGACCAATTGTGGTAGCCTACGCCGATACGCTTTTTAGAGCCGACTTTACCTTAGACACAACCGCCGACAGCGTAATCTGGGTAAAACAGGTAGCAGATCCGAGTGCCTTTGGTGTAGTACAATTAAACGATAAAAATGAGATCGTTGATTTTGTAGAAAAACCAAAAGAATTTGTTTCCGATCTGGCGATCATCGGTATTTATTATTTTAAAAGCGGTGAAACCCTACGTAGCGAACTACAATATTTATTAGACAATAATGTCGTAAAAGGTGGCGAATACCAGCTAACGGACGGTTTGGAAAACATGAAACAAAAAGGACTGAAATTCGTTCCGGGTACGGTAGACGAATGGATGGACTGTGGAAACAAAAACGTAACCGTAGAAACCAACTCCAGAATGTTGAACTTTTTACATAACGATGGAGAAAACCTGGTTTCGGCGACCATCAAAAATGAAAATTCAACCATCATTCCACCGTGTTTTATCGGGGACGATGTGGTATTGATTAACGCAACGGTAGGACCAAATGTATCGTTAGGCAAAGGAACGACGGTACAAAACAGTACCATTAAAAACAGTTTGGTACAAACCAATGCCACCATTAAAAATGCCACATTAGACAATGCGATGATCGGAAATCACGCGTCGTTTGATGGTAATTTTACCAGTATTAGTATTGGAGATTATTCCGTTTTAGAATAAGATGAAAATAAAAAGACAGCTTATAATTTTTACATTGCTCGGGTTTCTGAGTGTTCCGGTAGCGGTATCGGCACAACAGGAACCGGATGCTATTGCTTTGGAAAACGACGAGTTCCAGAATAATTTCTACGAATCGTTAAAACAAAAAGGAATCGAAAATTATGATAAAGCCATACAATCGCTTTATAAATGTCTTAAAACGCAACCGGAAAACCCGGTAATTCATCACGAACTGGGAAAAAATTTCCTGGCTCAGAAAAACTATGCCGAAGCCGAAAAATCGTTTCAAAAAGCCATTGATCTGGATCCGAAACAACGGTGGTATTGGAATGGTTTGTATGACGTCTATTACGAAACCAAAGACTTTAACCGTTCGATTCCGGTTGTGCAGAAGCTGATCAGTTTCGACAAAAAGTTCCAGGACGATCTGGTGTCTTTATATATGTATACCCAACAATTTGATAAAGCGTTAGCGCTGATCAATGAAATGGATGTAACGACCGGATTAACATCGACATTGGAGATGTACAAACTGCAAATCCTGAGTGATGCCAAATATCGTAAACCGGAAAAGGAAAACCTCGAACAGGCCATTAAAAATAATCCGACCGAGGAAAGCAATTATATCCAGCTGATCTATTTGTATTCCGAAAGCAATCAGGAAGACAAAGCACTGGAAGTGGCCAAAAAACTGGAAAAAGCAATTCCGACTTCCGATTGGGCACAGGTAAGTCTTTTTAAATTTCATCTGAATAACAGAGAACCGCAAAAAGCCGCCGATGCCATGTTTCTGGTATTAAAAAGCAAAAAAATCGATACTAAAATCAAACATCGTGTATTAAACGAATTCCTGATCTTTTCGAACAATACCAATTCCTTTAAAAAGGAACTGGCACAGGCAGTCGATTATTTGTCGGAAGATCCGAATGTAAACGTACCGAAAGAAATCGGAACATTTTTTCTGGAAAAAAAGAAATATGCCGACGCGATTGCTTACTTTGAAAAAAGTCTGAGCCGCAAAAACGACGACATTGGCACGATAGAATTATTGTTACAGGCCTATACCGATACCGGACAATATGATGCGGTTAACAAAAAAGCAACAGACTATCTGGATTTATTTCCAACGCATGCAAAGTTGTACTTTTTTGCAGGGATGGCGCAAAATCAATTAAAAAATTATAAAAAAGCCCTCGAGTTATTACAAACAGGAATGGATTTTGTAGTAGAAGACAGAGCCTTGGAAATCAACCTGAATATTCAGATGGGCGAAGCCTACCACGGTTTGGGCGATGAAAAGAAAAAAGAAAGCTATTTTATCAAAGCCGATCAATTGTTAAAACAGAAAAAATAATGAAGCGAATAAGTATCGTACTAATCCTGATAGTGTTGGTATCCTGTAAATCCAAACAAAACATTGTGACCGAACAGGGCGCATCCGAAAAAGTGGAAGTTTCGAAGATCATTCAGGGACATTATGCCAATAAGCTCGATTTTCAGACAGCCAGTATCAGAAGTACGGTAAGCTATGACGATGGAAAAACAGCCTTGTCGATAAACTGTGATATCCGGATTAAAAAAGACGAAACCATTATGGTAACCGCTCGCGCTTTAGGATTGATCACGGTAGCCAAAGCACTGATCACACCCGAAAGAGTAAGTTTTTACAGCAAAGACGGGAAATATTTTGACGGGGATTACCGTTTATTAAGTAAATGGCTGGGAACCGATCTTGATTTTAACAAAGTGCAAAACCTATTGTTGGGAAGAGCGATCGACGATTTGACAAAAACGAAATACAATGTCTCGATCGAAGGTGAAAAATACAAACTGAAAACAAAAGAAGGCAACAACATTGTCAAAGAATTTTTGTTTGAAGGCGCCAATTTTCTGCTAAAAGATCAGATTGTTTCGCAACAAAATCCGTTGCGTTCGCTGGAAGTAAACTATCCGGCCTATAAATCCTACGATAAGGCAACATTGCCGTTGAGTATGAACATCGATGCTTATGAAAAAGGAAAAGTCAAAATCGAAGTAAGTTATAACAGTATTAGTTTCGACGAAAAACTGAATTTCCCGTATACGATTCCGGAAGGCTACGAAGAAATAATTATTGATTAAATTTGAAAAAAATATAAAAAATGTACAAAACCCGCTTTAGTATATTGTTGTTATTGCTATCCGTAATCTCCTGGTCGCAGACGGAAGACAAACAACGTCAGCTAGAGGAGCGAAAAGCGCAAATCCAGAAAGAAATCCGAGAAGTACAGAAACTCCTTCAAACCGAAAAAAAGAAGGAGAAATCGGTATTGGTACAAATATCACAGCAGAACACCAAAATCAAATTAAGCGAAAAATTAATCAATACCACGCAAAAACAAACGCGGTTATTGACAGACGATATTTATTTAAAACAACTTGAAATTAACAAGCTTGGGCGGGAACTTACGGTTTTAAAGGAAGATTACTCCAAGATGATTGTTAAATCCTATAAAAGTCGTTCGGAACAAAGTCGTATTATGTTTGTCCTTTCTTCGGAAAACTTTTTACAGGCCTACAAACGGATTCAGTATATGAAGCAATATGCGAGCTTCCGAAAAATGCAAGGGGTGGAAATCAAAAACAAAACCCTGCAACTTCAGGATGCTACAGTTGTTTTAGAAACCAAGAAAAAGGCTAAAGAAAAACTGATTGTCGAAAGTGAAAAGGAAAAACACGAACTGGAGGATGACAAAAAAGAACAGGAAAAATTGATGAAAGTAATCCAGAAAGACCAGAAAAAACTGGCTGGAGACATCAAGAAAAAACAAGAAGAATCCAAAGCAATCGACCGACAAATTCAGCGTTTAATTCGTGAAGCAATTGCCGAAGCGAACCGAAAAGCTAGAGAAGCGGCAGCAGCATTAGCAGCGCGTAATAAAGCAGCGGGTAAAAAAGTAGAAAAAGTTGAAGCAACACCAGCGGCAGCCGAATCGACTACAAAATTCTATCTGACACCGGAAGGAAAAGCTTTAGCGGATAATTTCAGAGCCAATAAAGGGCGTTTACCATGGCCGGTAGAAAAAGGATTTGTATCCTTAGGTTTTGGTGATCAACCGCACCCGATTCATAAAAGTCTTATTGTTCACAACAGTGGTGTGGAAATTAGTACCGAACCGGGAACCAATGCCAGAGCTGTTTTTGGCGGCGAAGTACTACAGGTACAGGTGATTTCAGCGAACAATAGAGCGGTATTTATTCAGCACGGGGATTATGTTACCGTTTATCTGAACTTAAGTAAAGTATTTGTTGGAAAAGGAGACAAAGTATCGATCAAACAAAGTATTGGTGAGATCCATACCAACTCATCCGGTAGAGCGGTTCTGAAATTCCTGATTTCACAAAATACGACAACACTAAATCCACAAAGCTGGTTGGCGAATATGTAAAATAGTAGGGCTACACCTGACAGGTTTTCAAAACCTGTCAGGTGTGATCAGTAAATAAAAAAATCCCCTTGAATTTTCAAGGGGATTTTTTTTATTCCTGCATAAACAGGGCTTTTAATTCGGTAGCTTCATGCGGCTTCATTTTACCGGCAAGTACCAGACTTAACTGTTTGCGGCGCAATGCGGCTTCAAAGCGTTTTTTCTCTTCTTCGGTTTGTGGCACTATCGCCGGAACTTCTACAGGACGTCCGGTTTCATCAACGGCAACAAACGTATAAATGGCTTCATTTGCTTTATTTTTAATACCCGATTCGCGATCTTCGATCCATACATCAATAAAAATCTCCATGGATGTCTTAAAAGTACGGGATACTTTTGCTTCGACCGTAACCACACTTCCCAACGGAATCGCCCGGTTAAAGGCCACGTGATTTACCGAAGCGGTAACGCAAACACGACGGGAATGTCTTCTGGCTGTAATACTGGCCGCACGATCCATACGTGCCAACAATTCACCTCCGAAAAGATTATTTAAAGGATTGGTTTCACCGGGTAGTACCAAATCGGTCAAAACAGTGATAGAATCGGATGGAAATCTTTCTTGCATCTTTTTTTATTGCAAATATAACAATAGAAGCATAAAAAAATCCTGAATTTTTCAGGATTTGATAATTTTAAAGTTCTTTGATAAGCACCCAGGCTTCTTTATTATGGTGTTTATGGATTTCTCGTAATTTTTCCTGAGCATCGGCATAGGAAGTAAAACTACCGTATAAAACGGGATAAAGCCCGAAATTGTTTTTTTCCAGACGAACCGGTTCGTAGCCCAAGCGTTTTAATTCGTTAAAAATACGTTCCGCATTGGATTCACTTCTAAAAGCACCGGCCATAATATGATATGGTTTGATCACTTTTGTTCGCGTGTCTTTAACGTTAAGCGTTACCGGAGGTAGTGGACTTTCGATGAAAAATGTAGCCTGTTGAATTTCGTGCTGTACTTTTTCCTGTACATTTTTTTTAACAAGGATATTTTCTTTTTCGATTTGCTGATCGTAATACGATTTATACGTAGCCCCGCCAACCCCTAACGATAAGGCAAAAACAGCGGCGTATTTCAGGAAGGAATAATTTTTCTTTCTTTCCGGCGTAAAGATAATCGGCGCTTTTTCTTCCAGTTCTTCAACCTGCGCTTTTAATACTTCCCGCTTGATGGAAGGCGACACGACTGAAGTCAGTCCAAAAGAATCCGAAAGGTAATTTACTGAAGTTACCGGTTCGAAAACCCAGTTAAACTCAGAGTTAACGGTTATTTCCCCGATGTTTTTTAAAGCTAATGTTTCACGACGTTGTAGCTTTTCAATCCAGGTACCTACTTCGTGTTGGATAGCACGTACCGCTTCTTCATACGGCATGTTTTCCTGTAATGAGATATGATTGGCCAACAAGCCGTCGTTGTTTTTTAAATGTGGATTAAAAGACACCAATTTTTTAGGAGGATAGAACGTGTTCGTACTTCCATTCAGTTGTGCCGATTGGATTTCGGTTAAAAATGCGCCAAACCCAGGAACGGTAACACATTGATAACGATATAACAAAGCCGAGATGTAGTTTTCTATCTTCATATCTACAAAATTAGATATTCAATAGTGAATCCCAAATTTTATCAACAAATTTTATTAACAATTAAAATATAGTTGTAAACCATTGGTTGTTAGTTGTTTGTTTGGGAGGTCTCCGGAATTAAGGCTAAATACGACCGAATAAAGGTCAGAATTTGCCCGTTGGAACAGACAATTTGAAAATATGATTCGAAAGGAGTAACTTACTAATTGCTTTATTCGATTATACGCCATGAAAGATACAGAATTGTTTTACACATTAGCACTTTTAAAAGTAGCAGGAATACGGGATGTGATTGCAAAAAGATTGCTAAATCACTTTGGAGAAGCCGAAAAAATATTTGGTGCCCGATCCGGAGAATTGTTAGCGGTAGAAGGGATTGGCGCAATACTTTGTAATAAACTTCGGGATAAGACGGTTTTTAGTGCTGCAGAAGCGGAACTGAAATTTATTCAGAAATTCAATATTCAGGTGGCATTTTTTAAAGAAGAGACTTATCCATGTCATTTGAAATATTGCAATGACGGCCCGGTACTGTTATTTTCGAAAGGAAACATCCGATTGGAACAGTCAAAAATAATCAGCATTGTAGGAACGCGACAAATAACCAGTCATGGAATTGCGTTTTGTCGTAAGCTAATTGCCGATTTAGCGCCGTGGAATCCGGTAATCATCAGCGGATTTGCCTATGGAACCGATATAACGGCACATAGGGAAGCGGTGGAAAACAAACTGCAAACCGTTGCGGTGCTGGCACATGGTTTAAACCGGATATATCCGGCGACTCATGCCCGGTTTCAACATCCGATTATGGAAAATGGTGGTTTTCTAACGGAGTTCAGGAGCGATACCAAACCCGAACGGGAACATTTTATCCGAAGAAATCGTATTATAGCGGGTATCTCGGAAGCAACTATCGTCATCGAAAGTGCCGAAAAAGGCGGAGCGTTAATCACGGCCTATATGGCCGGTGGTTATAATCGGGATGTTTTTGCCGTTCCGGGAAGAGCTACCGATATGTTTAGTGCCGGATGTCATACGCTTTTAAAAACGCAACGGGCGCATATACTAACGGAAGCCGCCGATCTGGTTTATATGCTTAACTGGGATATCGCAAAGGTTACCGAAAAAGCCGTACAACAGCAACTTTTTGTGGAATTGGAACCGGACGAACAGCGCATATACGATTTTCTATCCCAAAATGGAAGAGAGCTACTCGATCTGATTGCGCGCAACTGTGCGCTTCCGGTTCATAAAGTGTCATCGTTATTATTACGGATGGAACTAAAAGGGGTAATCCGTCCGCTACCGGGAAAATTATTCGAAATACTGTAAAACAAAA
>NZ_JASLCE010000120.1 GCF_030146175.1 Flavobacterium sp.
AAATTAGTAAAAGCATACCTATATATAGTATAATTCCGGTAATCTTTAAACTCTAAAAACTTGTTGATCCTATATAAAAACAGAAAACCCCGGTAAAACCGGGGTGTCCTTTATATATACTGTGATTAATTTTGTACCTCTTCTTTTGCTTTGGCTTCCTTTTCACTTCGGATTTGTTTGGACTTTTCCGCTTTTAATCGCCAGGTTGCCGCCAATTCTGCTAAATCAATTGGAGTGGCAGGATCCTGTTTTTGGAGTTTTCCGCTTTTAAAGGACTTGATCAAAATACTTTCAATATAGAAATCTTCTAAATCATCGAAAGGTTTGTATTCCTTTTTAAGGTTTATATCAAACAACCGGGCGGTATTATTCGACCAAAATGCCTTCCATCCGCTTTTCAAATCCTTAATCAACTCAAAAGTTGTCACACCGGTTTGACGATGGATCAGTTTTACCAGAATCTGACCGTCTTTTCGCGAAAATTTCTTTAGTCGGTCTTCAAATTCATTTTGTAAATAATTCTCAACGATTTTAAAGTATTTCTTTTTTTCGCGATCCGAAGAAAGCTTAGCCATATTAGCATTTAAAATGGTTAGATTTTCTGCAGCCACTTTTGCATACGGATATACCTTTAATACTCTTCGCTCGAGTATCCGTAATTTTTTCATTTCTTCAGCATAGGCCGCGTTCTTCCCAACAATCACTTCATCCATCTGAATTATATAACTCACCGAAGTATCTTTTACCGTATTGGGAATTTCCGATTTAAGGGAATCCTGAGGGTTAACCTGTGCGTAAAAAAAAGCGGGGAAAAATAGAAATCCTGATAGAATAAATAAGTGCTTCATATAATACTAATTAATGTGTAAAATTAGACAATATTCTGAGCAACTATAATACCAAATTTATAAATTAGCAAAAAAATATTTATGGCAACAAAATCTATATTAACAAAATCATCACTGACTTTTCTGGAAAAATACCTAAACAACGCCTCTCCTACGGGTTATGAGGAAAGTGGACAGAAAATATGGATGGAATATCTTACCCCTTACGTTGACACTTTTATTACCGATACCTACGGAACAGCTGTGGGTGTGATCAATCCCGACGCACCTTATAAAGTAGTAATCGAAGGACATGCCGATGAAATTTCCTGGTATGTAAACTATATAACCGATAACGGTTTGATTTATGTGATCCGTAACGGAGGAAGTGATCATATGATCGCACCTTCCAAACGGGTTCATATTCATACCAAAAAAGGAATTGTAAAAGGCGTTTTCGGTTGGCCAGCCATTCATACTCGTAACCGCGGTAAAGAGGAAGCAGCTCGTATTGACAATATTTTTATCGACTGCGGATGCGAAACCAAAGAAGAAGTTGAAAAACTAGGCGTACACGTAGGTTGTGTGATCACCTATCCGGACGATTTTATGATTCTAAATGAAAATAAATTCGTTTGCCGCGCTATCGATAACCGTATGGGTGGTTTTATGATTGCCGAAGTCGCTCGTTTGTTACACGAAAACAAAAAGAAACTGCCTTTTGGATTATACATCACCAACTCCGTGCAGGAAGAGGTTGGCTTACGCGGTGCTGAAATGATCACCAAAACAATCAAACCGAATGTTGCCATCGTTACCGATGTTTGTCACGATTCGTCCACACCGATGATCGACGTAAAAATTGAAGGTGATACCAAAATCGGAAAAGGCCCGGTAATTACCTATGCGCCTGCCGTACAAAACAAATTACGAGAATTGATTATCGATGCAGCCGAAACCAACAAGATTCCTTTCCAACGACTGGCGTCTTCCAGAGTAACCGGTACCGATACGGATGCTTTTGCCTACAGTAATGGCGGTGTGGCTTCGGCACTGATTTCACTTCCGCTACGTTATATGCACACCACGGTAGAGATGGTTCACCGTGAAGATGTGGAAAACGTGATTCGCCTGATTTATGAAAGTATCCTAAAAATTGAAAACAATGAGACTTTCTCGTATTTCAAATAATTAAAATGTTCCGCTTCGGAATATTTAAAACGGCCTTATCAATAGTATTGCTTTTTATTTCGGTTTGCCATGCGGCTGAAGAAAAAGACAGTATCAGGGACGCTTACGGTTCTAAAAACGCTATTGATAAGGTCTTTTTTTACGAAAAACTGGATCTGAACACCAAAAGATCCTATCAGGATTTCTTTTATACTTCCTTTCCCCGATTGTCTCAGGATCGGCTTATTCAAAATTCCAAAAAAAATGACATCCGCTATCGGTTTGCCCTTGCCGAAGTCTATAATATAAAGGGTGACGAGATTAATGCTATTAATGTACTTAAAAGTATCCGGAACGATAAAGAGTACAAATTGTCCGATACCGAATATATGAATCTGTTGGTGGCGTTGCAAAAATCCTACCTGAATCTGAATTTGTATTCGAATGTATTTCAGATCAATTCCGAAATTGGAACCCTCCGAAAAAAAGGTGTTTATTTTCCGCTTTGGAGCTATAACATCAAAAGTCAGTTGTATGCCAGGCTTTATTTATACGAAAAGGCAATCCGTCAGTTAAAATCTGAAATACGGGATTTAGAGCGTTACGCACAAAACGATCATTTGATCATTCCTTCGGCCTATAACGATCTTGGGTTTTATTATTCGCTCAATGACAATATTGACAGTTCTTTTTATTACTATAAACGCAGTCTTCAATTATCCGAACGACATTTAAAAAAGTCACAACCCGACGCCTATAATCGGCTTACCGGAACCGTCAAAGGAAATATGGCAGTTTTATATTGCAAAAGGAACGATTATAAAACGGCGATTCCATTATTACAGGAAGATATTTCGGTTAATTCCGGAAACAAAGACGATGATCTGGGCAGTGCAACCAGTCGGATATTACTTTCCGAATGCTATTCCCGATTACAGCAATACGACCGGGCGAAAACGGTTTTACTGGATGTGGAACGATTCCTTCCTCATATTACCCAACCATCCACTTTGGTTTATTTTTACAAAACCAAAGCCGAATTACTCAAAGCCCTTCAACAAACCGACCAAGCCTATGCCTACTATAAAAAAGCGTTCCAATTAAACGATTCGATCAACAAACAAAACCAATCCCGATTATTGGGTGGGAATGAAATTTTATACCATCTGGAACAACAGGACGATTTAATCGCACAACAACAAACAGCCATTCAGCACAAACAAAAATACATTTTACAGATTATCCTTTCGGCCTTATTGATCATCACTTTATTTGCCTTTATTTACATGATCAACTCACGTAAAAAGCAGTTAAAAATTCAGAAGATGAATGAAGAGATTTCGGCTAAAAATAAAGTGATCAAAGAATCTCTTTCCGAAAAGGAAACCTTACTGCGTGAAATCCATCATCGGGTCAATAATAACCTTCAAATGATATCCGGTATTCTGGCACTTCAGCAAATGTATAATACCGACGATTCGATACGGCTTATACTACAAGAAGGTCAGGCGCGTATCCAGTCGATTGCACTTATCCACAAAGCGTTGTATCATTCGGATAATTTTGCCCGTGTTTCTTTCGGATCCTATCTGAACGAATTGATTTCCGCGATACAAAAAACCTATCAGGATGAAACCAAAACCATACACTGTGAAGTCGACGCCGGACAAATTGAACTCAACATCAATACTGCCATACCGCTTAGTCTTATAATTAATGAAATTATCACCAATAGCTTTAAGCACGCTTTTAAAAATCGTTCCGAAGGTCGTATCGATATCCGGCTTTCCAAATTAAATGATCACTACAAACTAAGCATTATCGATGATGGTATCGGACTTCCGGATCATTTTGATCCGACGAATTTACATTCCATTGGTTTTGATCTGATCATGGGTCTGACCAAACAACTCGACGGTGAAGTAACCTGGCATAACCAAAACGGAACCCAAATCAATATCACGTTTAATGAAATAACTCCCCAATCATGAGCGCACCACTACAAATCCTTATTGTTGAAGACGAATATATCACGCAAAAAACAATTACCGTTTTCCTAAAGGAAATGGGCTATCATGTGGTGGGTTGTGCCATGCAGGCCGATGAAGCACTGCGCTACTTAAACCAGCATAAAGTAGACTTTGTAATTTTGGATATCACCATTAAAGGAGAAAAAGACGGAATCTGGCTGGCCGAAAAACTACACCAACACTATGCGATTCCTTATATTTTCCTGACCGCCTACGTGGATGAAGTGACGGTAAAAAATGCTATCGCCACCAATCCGTACGGTTATCTGGTAAAGCCATTCCAAAAAGCGGCTTTATTTTCTGCAATTGAAATTGCGCTGATCAACTTTAACAAATGCCAACAAGTCAAAAAAGAGACTCCGGCTTCCATTGTTGTAAAACATCAGGATATTTTTGAAAAAGTAACCCTCGATCATCTTTATTATATCGAGAGTCAGAAAAACTACCTAATTCTTACCACTTCTCACAAACAATACCGAATCCGGGCCACTGTTACGGATTTTCTGGAAAAACTTCCCGATAACTTTATTAAAACCCATAAAGGGTTTATCGTTAATACCGACAAGATACAAAGCTTTTCGTCAAATGTGGTTACTATTAACGGTCAAAACATTCCCGTTTCAAAGACCTATAAAGACATTGTTTTCAATAGCTTACATCATTCGTCCTTAAAACAGTAGGCTTCGAAACTTTTATCCCGGAAGTATTGGATTATATCCCAGTTTTTTTAAACGGTGATTCGTTTTAATAATTTTTGTGTTAATAAATTATTAAATAATAATTACTTTATGAAAAATCTACTACTTCTGATCCTTCTTTGTCCAATAGTGCTTTTTGCGCAAGTCGGTATCAACACCACTACGCCACATGCCAGTTCAATCCTCGATGTAACAGCAACCGATAAAGGTTTACTTGTTCCTCGTATCGCCATTCCGAATCTAAACGCGGCCGCTCCGGTTTCCAGTCCGGCCAATAGTCTGCTCGTTTACAATACCAATGCAACAACCGGTGTTGGTTTTTATTACTGGAATGGCAGTAAATGGGTTCCAATATCCGGAGCACATAACGATTGGGTTATTGTTGGAAATGACATGTATAATGCCAACTCCGGAAATGTGGGCGTTGGTGTAACCGCACCTACGGCTAAATTTCATGTTGAGAATAGTTCGGGCGCTAGTATCGCTCCTTTTTCAGGCGGATTCGAAAGTGGTACCATTTCTCCTTTTAGTACTTCCGGTAGCGGTGGATCGTGGACAGTTACCACAACAGCCGGTCAGTTTAATGTCGGTTTGTCTGGAATTAAATCCGGTTCGGGTGTTCATAGCAGTTCGTCTAATCTGGATCTGAGTGTTTCTATTCCTGCCGGCGGTTCGTCTTTTTCCTTTAATTATCGTGTGGATAGCGAATCGGGTTATGATTATCTGCGTTTTTATATCGATGGTGTTCAGCAAAATCAATGGTCCGGAACGGTGGCCTGGGCAACTTATTCCGGAACGTTAACCGCTGGGAGTCATACCTTATCCTGGCGTTATGAAAAAGACAGCTCCACCAATTCCGGTTTGGATGCCGCTTTTATCGATCAGGTTGTGATTGCCAATACGCAAACGCTTTCACCGGCGATTCGCATTGTTGATGGTAGTCAGGGAAATGGAAAAGTACTTACTTCGGATGCGAATGGTTATGCGAGCTGGAAGAGTACCAATCTACCGGATATTGCGTCTTTTCAGGGAATGATCATTCCTGTTTGTGATTCCTATTCCAATGGAAGTTCGGGTTCGTTTACCATTCCGATCCGGGGCGTAACCACCACGGTTACCTGGACTATATTGGGCAAACAAATCCGAAGTGCCTCTGCAACGTTGTCGGGCAATACTGTTGCATTGGCTCCTATAACGGCCGAACGTTTACAGGTTCGTTACGACTTTTCACCGCAATTGCCTTTTAATCCGCTGGGGATTATTTTTAACGCTTATAATTCGAGTGGTTTTCCGGATACTTTTGTGATCAATTATGCTAATAAATCGCAAAACTCGATAACGGTCAATATTGCACGAGCCGATCTTTTTGCCAGTCAGACGTCGAATTGCTGGACCGGGCAATTTTATTTTGATGTGATGGTCATGAATTAAAAAAGAAAAGGGAGCCTTCCGACTCCCTTTTCCTGTTTTTTACGTTTCAATTATTTTCTGGCACCAGCCGTTTTTAATGTTTCAATAACGTCACTGTTTTTGAACATTTCAGCAATTTTTAAAGCGGTATTTCCATTTTGATCAACTGCTGCTAAATCAGCTCCTTTTTCAACCAATAATTTTACAATTTCAAGGTTGTTGTAACGTACGGCATACATTAACGGTGTAAGATTGTTTGTTCTTTCGTTAACGTCTGCTCCATACTCGATGAATTTTTTGATTGTCGCAACGTCACCTTTGCTGATTGCTGTACAAAGTGGTGTGGCACCATAAGTGTTTACAGTATACACTTTTGTTTCTGTAACTGTAGCAGCTGTAGCAACATTTGTAAAAGCTACTAAAGCCATTCCTAAAATAAAGATCGTTTTTTTCATGATGATTGATTTTTTAAATTATTTTTGATTGTTACAGTTTAGACGCGACACTTTTCATTTCGTTACAGGAAAAATCTTATTATAACATTTTTTTAACATATCGGGCTGTTTTTCGCGATACGGCATAAAAAAACCGGGACATTTGTCCCGGTTTCCGAACCATTACGGTTGCTATTATTTTACTTCTTCGTAATCAACATCCTGCGTCTGGTCACCCTGATTCGCATCACCACCTTGCGGTTGTGCCTGAGAAGCCTGACCATCTGCCTGTGCTTTATACAATTCTTCCGATGCATTTTTCCATGCTTCGTTAATTTTGTCTAATGCCGGCTGGATTGTATCTACGTCTTTTGTTTCGTACGCTTTTTTCAATTCGTCCAAAGCACCTTCGATAGCCGATTTGTTTCCGTCTGATAATTTATCACCAAACTCTTTTAATTGTTTTTCGGTCTGGAAGATCATTCCATCAGCCTCATTCAATTTATCTACTTTCTCTTTAGCTGCTTTGTCCGCTTCAGCATTTGCTTCTGCTTCTTTACGCATTCTGTCGATTTCTTCCGGAGTTAATCCTGAAGAAGCCTCGATACGGATATCGTGTGATTTACCGGTTCCTTTATCAGTAGCCGATACTTTAATAATACCGTTGGCATCGATATCGAATGTTACTTCAATTTGCGGTACACCTCTTGGTGCTGGCGGAATTCCGTCTAAGTGGAAACGACCGATTGTTTTATTATCGTTTGCCATTGGTCTTTCCCCTTGTAACACGTGGATTTCCACAGATGGCTGGTTATCCGCCGCTGTTGAGAAAACCTGTGATTTTTTAGTCGGAATAGTTGTATTGGCGTCAATTAATTTTGTCATTACACTTCCCATAGTTTCAATACCTAAGGATAATGGTGTAACGTCTAATAATAATACGTCTTTTACGTCTCCGGTTAATACACCACCCTGAATTGCAGCTCCAACAGCTACTACTTCATCCGGATTTACTCCTTTTGATGGTTTTTTACCAAAGAATTTCTCTACTTCTTCCTGAATTCTAGGAATACGGGTAGAACCTCCAACTAAGATTACTTCGTCGATCTCCGATTTTGAGATTCCGGCGTCTTTTAAGGCTTTTTCACATGGGATCATGGAACGACGAACCAATTCGTCTGCCAATTGTTCAAATTTCGCTCGGGTTAATGTTTTTACCAAGTGTTTCGGTCCGGAAGCCGTAGCCGTAACATAAGGTAAGTTGATTTCTGTTTGTGCAGAAGCCGATAATTCGATTTTTGCTTTTTCAGCCGCTTCTTTCAAACGTTGTAAAGCCATTGGATCTTTACGTAAATCAACACCTTCTTCGCTGTTGAATTCGTTTGCCAACCAATCGATGATCACCTGATCGAAATCGTCACCTCCTAAGTGTGTGTCACCATTTGTTGATAATACTTCAAATACACCGTCTCCTAATTCCAGGATTGAGATATCGAAAGTACCACCACCTAAGTCATATACTGCAATTTTCTGGTCTTTTCCGGCTTTATCCAATCCGTAAGCCAAAGCTGCAGCCGTTGGTTCGTTAATGATACGACGTACTTTTAAACCTGCGATTTCTCCGGCTTCTTTAGTCGCCTGACGTTGCGCATCGTTAAAGTAGGCCGGTACCGTAATAACCGCCTCCGTTACTGTTGTTCCTAAATAATCTTCGGCTGTTTTCTTCATTTTCTGAAGTGTCATTGCCGACAATTCCTGCGGCGTATAAAGTCTTCCGTCAATATCAACACGTGGTGTGTCGTTATCTCCTTTTACCACTTTGTACGCAACATTTCCAGCTTCTTTCTGGCTTTCTGAGTATTTGTTACCCATAAAACGTTTGATCGAAGCGATCGTTTTCGTTGGATTTGTCACTGCTTGTCTTTTGGCAGGATCTCCTACTTTGATTTCACCACCTTCTACAAAAGCAATTACAGATGGTGTCGTTCTTTTTCCTTCTGCATTAGGAATTACTACCGGCTCATTACCTTCCATTACAGAAACGCAAGAGTTAGTCGTCCCTAAGTCAATTCCAATAATTTTACTCATAATTAAATCTCCTTATTATATATTTTTTTTCGTTTCGTTTTTTCAACTTGATTGGTATAAGTCAATGATTGTGCCATTCGCCAAAAGTGTTAAAAATTGTCATAAATACCGTATTTTCTGTCTTTTAAATACTGACAAGATGACATTTTTGCCGTCAGCTATTTTCCAACTGGTTTCGAAAATAATATCACAAGTCCCACTCCCTTTGTGAGTTTATCGTATTTATTTCGACTGACAGTGGCGGCATTTTTAAGAATACGAAGTAATTAACGGTAAAACCATACCCAGAAATCACCCGTAGCGCTAAAAGTGTGTTATATCCGTTTTATTTATTGAATTATCGGATTATCTTTGCTTTAGCAAATAAACATTTAGATTACTATATATGGAGTGTATTTCTGTATTTGATATGCTTAAAATCGGTGTCGGTCCTTCGAGCTCGCACACCTTAGGCCCTTGGCGTGCAGCCGAACAGTTTCTTGTTGAAATCAGAAATCGTAACTTTATTGATCATGTAAATCGTATTACGGTCGACCTATACGGTTCACTGTCACTAACCGGAAAAGGTCATGCCACCGACCTGGCTGTCATGCTTGGACTTAGTGGTGCCGATCCGGAATATATCCCGGTAGAAAGTATCGATGTGATCATTTCTGCCATTAATAATAAAAAAGAACTTTTTTTAGGAAACGAAATCATCATACCGTTCGATCCGGAAAAAGATATCGTCTTTAATCGGAATTTCCTACCATTTCATGCCAACGGACTTACCTTTACCGTTTATACCGATACACAGGAATATACTTCGACCTTCTACTCGATTGGTGGTGGTTTTGTGGTAAAAGAAACGCAGGAAGAAAATACGGCTAAGGAAACCACCAAACGCAATTTCCCGTTTCCGATCGAAAAAGCCGAAGAACTTTTGGCTTATTGTCAGTCCGAACAAAAGAAAATCTCGGAAATCGTTTATGAAAATGAAAAATCCATGCGTTCGGAAACCGAAATTCACAGCGAATTGCTACGGATTTGGAATACGATGCTGGAATGTATGTATATCGGATGTCATACCGAAGGTACTTTACCAGGCGGTTTAAACGTTCGCCGTCGCGCCTATGACATGCATAAAAATCTGATCGGCGTAGTGCCCTATGACAATCCGCAATCCTGGCTGGAAATTATCCGGATGACAGAAGTAAAATTCCGTCAGATCTTGAAATGGGTAAGCTGTTTTGCTCTGGCTGTAAACGAAGTAAATGCCTCTTTGGGACGTGTTGTGACCGCTCCGACCAACGGAAGTGCCGGTGTAATCCCTGCCGTTTTAATGTATTATATGGTGATCGAAAATCACGAAGCCAACGAAGAACAGATCAAACAATTCCTGATGGTAGCCGGAGAAATTGGCAGTATCTTTAAAAAAGGAGCGACAATTTCAGCAGCAATGGGTGGTTGTCAGGCGGAAATTGGCGTTTCCTCTGCGATGGCTGCCGGAGCGTTGTGCGAACTGATGGGCGGAACTCCGGAACAGGTATTAATGGCTGCCGAAATCGCAATGGAACACCATCTGGGCTTAACCTGCGATCCTATTGGCGGACTGGTACAAATTCCATGTATCGAACGTAACACTATGGGCGCCATTAAAGCGATCAATGCGGCCGAACTGGCTTTGGAAACCGACCCTAAAAATGCAAAAGTGCCATTGGACAAAGTGGTCGACACGATGTGGCAAACGGCAAAAGATATGAATAATAAATATAAGGAAACATCCGAAGGTGGATTGGCCGTCGCTGTAAATATGGCCGACTGTTAATTGCCTCTAATAACGATACAAAAAAGCGGAATCAATATTGATTCCGCTTTTTTGTTAGTGTTTCTATTTTAATGCATCAAAAATTGTGATTGATTTATTGATCCGCTAAACTCATATGATAATATATCATTAAAACGTAATCGTAATTTGGTTTTAAAATTACCACTATCTATAGGAACGGATGTTATTGCTATCTGATTAGGTGGTACTGTAATAAAACGAAGAAAGGTACCACACATGTATACATATTTTTCTTCAATTGGCATCCATTTCCCTGACTTATTCCTAGCCTCTAAAATAAGTCTCAGATGATTTCCGTTTCCTACTGTTAGCGAATCCTTTCCTTTATTAAATAATATAACCGGAAAGGCTTGGTATTTTTTAGTATAAAATTCGTTAGAGTTTTGCTCCAATAAATAGGTATGATTCGATATTATTTTAGTAGTATCAATATATATAACAACATCTTCCGTTTTAGGATCACTGTGGTAATTTGTGACTTCCTCAGGATAAGCATCATCCGGATTAGGTAAACAAGCATATATAGTATCTCTATTCTCCCCTAAATAAAGGCATTTATAATCAGCCGTCTGTAAACTAAATACGTTTCTTTTTTCTAAATTTTCTTTTAGAGTGTCCAAAACTATAGGGATTTTATAAGTCGGTATTTCTTTGACTTTATTATTCTTTTGACAAGAGTAAAATCCTATGCAAAAAATGAATATAAAAAAAGACAGAATCTTCATCGAATTACTTCTATTAAATTTGAGTCCCAAAATACCTTGAAATTTTACAACTTCAATACGTAATAGCAAATTAATTTGACCAAATCCCTCTATTTCCTCCTGGTATCAACAATATAAATAATTTTCCAGGTTCCGTTTTCGTTAAACAATTGGAACGAATTGACTCCGGAGTGGCTTAATTTTCCGTTGATATAAAACTCATACGGTGTCCAGGCATGTGCCATCGTCCCGTCGATCTGAATTTTATAGCTCAGAATTTTTTCCTGAAAAGTCATTTTCGCCGGAAACGTAGCGATTGCTTTAAAAAAAGCGCCCGATGTTTCTTCTGTCAGTCGGTTCCCTTTTGGGCTTTCCTGTATCGACTGTAAAATCATTTTATCATGACAAACCGACTTTATTTTTAGGGTGTCTTTTGCGTGAAATCCATCGAAAAAAGTCCGGATGGTCGTTTCAACATCCTTTTCCTGTCCATACATTCCAAATGACAGACAGATCATGACTAGCAGTAATTTATATTTCATAATTATACGCTTTGGTTACATCATCAGTAGGATTAATCCCGGTTATGTTACAGTATTGATAGAAATTGTAGTACTTTTACGTTTCCAAAATTTGAAACTTATGTCAGTTGCTAAAAAAGACTACAAAAGAATTACAACAAAATCGTTGATTGAAATGAAAAGCAACGGAGAAAAAATCTCCATGTTAACGGCCTATGATTATACCATGGCAAAAATCGTTGACAGTGCCGGAATCGACGCTATCCTTGTTGGTGACTCCGCTTCCAATGTTATGGCGGGACACGAAACTACATTGCCCATCACTTTGGACCAAATGATCTATCACGCTTCTTCGGTTGTTCGCGCAGTTGACCGTGCACTGGTTATCGTTGACTTACCTTTTGGAACCTATCAATCGGATCCAAAAGAAGCTTTGCGTTCGTCCATCCGAATTATGAAAGAAAGCGGCGCTCATGCTGTAAAACTGGAAGGGGGAAGTGAAATCAAAGACAGTATCAAACGAATCCTGAATGCCGGAATACCGGTAATGGGACATTTAGGATTAACGCCACAATCCATTTATAAATTCGGAACCTATACCGTTCGTGCCAAAGAAGAAGCCGAGGCTGAAAAATTGCTCGAAGATGCCAAAATGCTCGAAAAAATCGGATGTTTTGCTGTAGTTCTGGAGAAAATTCCATCGGCATTAGCTAAAAAAGTAGCCGAAAGTATCTCGATACCGGTAATCGGAATCGGTGCCGGAGGTGGTGTCGACGGACAAGTATTAGTGTTGCATGACATGATTGGAATGACACACGAATTCAGTCCGCGTTTCTTAAGACGCTATATGAACCTTTATGACGATATGAGCAAAGCAATCGGAAGTTATGTAAGTGATGTAAAATCACAGGACTTCCCGAATGCCAATGAACAATATTAATACGATCGTATTCTGTGACTGATAAAACCGTTTCGAACAAAGACAATTTACAGGTTATTTACGAGGACAATCATCTTATTGTGATCAATAAGCGTGTAGGCGATATTGTACAGGGTGATAAAACCGGCGACAAACCGCTTAGCGATGTGGTTAAAGAATATCTAAAGGAAAAATACAACAAACCGGGCGAGGTTTTCCTCGGTGTTATTCACCGTCTGGATCGCCCTACAACCGGTATCGTTGTGTTTGCCCGTACCTCGAAAGCACTTACCCGTATGAACGAATTGTTTAAAAACCGGGAAACCCAAAAAACCTATTGGGCGGTGGTAAAAAACCGCCCTGTACCGGATACTGCCACACTGGTTCACTTTTTAAAGCGAAATCCTAAAAACAATACGTCCAAGGCCTATCCAAAAGAAGTTCCGGATAGCAAAATGGCCAGTCTTACGTATTCGGTGATCAAAGTACTTCAAAATTATACCGCTCTGGAAATCGATTTGCATACCGGAAGACATCATCAGATCCGTTCGCAATTATCGGCTATTGGAAGTCCGATTAAAGGCGATCTGAAATATGGTTCCGATCGTAGCAATCCCGATGGCGGTATTCATCTTCACGCCCGAAAACTGGTACTCACCCATCCGGTCAGTAAAGAAGTATTGGTACTAACTGCGCCAACACCTGATGACAGTATTTGGAAAAGCATTTGATTTTTTTATTATTTTTAACACTTAATTGTTAATCTTTCTTTTTATGCGAAAAATACTTGTCGCTTCCTGTTGTCTGTTTATTTCCTCTTTATATGCGCAGGAGCATTTCAGCGGTATCAATACCACCCGTAGAACCGGAATACTGAATGCTTCGGTAAATCCGGCGGAATTAAGTAATCTGAGTAACCGGTTTGAAGTCAATATTTTTAATACCAGCGCAAACGTTTCCAATAACAAAATCAGCTTTAAGGATATTGTAAACGGAGGTAACCTGGAAGATAAAATTTTTGAAGGAGACAAAGCGGTCAATATGCGTCTGGATGCCGAAATTCTGGGTCCTTCTTTCGCTATGAAACACGATAAATGGGCTTTTGCGGTTACTTCATCTGCAAAAATTAAGGCCAATTTAATCGATGTTGACGTCAATTTGGCCAATGCCGTACGTAACTCGTTTATCGGTTCGTCTATGATTGCACTCGACCACAACCAACGTGTCAATGCTTTAACATGGGGTGAAATCGGTTTTTCGGCTTCCCGTATCGTTTTTGAAGATCATCAGCATAAATTTAGCGGCGGCGCCACTTTTAAATTGCTTTTCCCGGGTTCTTATGCCAATATTGCCGCGGATAAATTTAGCGGTACCGTTACCAATGTAGTAGGCGATGTGGAATTGACCAATGCGCATGCCGCCTTGAATGTTTCCTACTCCGGTGCGTTGGCCGATGGTTTTACCGACAGTAGCAATTTTAATCAGTTTTTTGGTAATGGAATCCACGGTTATGCGGTTGATTTGGGCGTGAATTACCAGTGGAAAGAACAAGATGACAGTGGCTATAAAATTAATGCCGGACTGGCCGTTCGAAACATCGGAAGTATGACTTTTAAAGCCGATAATAATGTTTCCCGAAATTATAGCCTGTCGGTTGAAGGTTTACAAAGTTTTGACCTGAACCAGTTTGAAGGTGTTGACAATGTAAAAGAAATCGAACAGATCCTAATAAACAGTGGTTATGTTACTATTGACAATACCACCAAAGATTTTAAAGTAAAAATGCCAACACTTATTTCGGCTTATGCCGATGTACATGTACATAATAAGTGGTATGTAACCGCCTATATGCAACAAAAAGTAGTTGACGACACTAAAAATGACTTGGCTACAGCTCAGAATGTCGTTACAATTACACCTCGTTTTTCGGCTCAGGACTACGAGATTTATTCTCCTTGGTCGAGCAACGAAATTTCCGGAATAACCGGAGGTATCGGGTTCCGTTTAGGCGGATTTTATCTGGGTTCCGGATCTATAGTAACCGCCTTATTAAGCAATACCAAACAAGCCGATGCCTATTTAGGTTTCCGAATAGGTTTTTAAACTCCAAAATCATAATTAAAAGAACAAAAAATGCAGCAAAACATTAAAAAAAGACTCGAAGAAATTAATAGAAATGGATTGCATCTGGAAACCGGTGCACTAATCGACCAGAGTTTTGAAAACTATAAAAAAATTGCGCTGATGGCCGGCTTGGCTTTTCTGATCATGGTTATTATCATTTTTGTTTTCCTGATTGGCGGTGTTTCCGTTTTTTACGGACTGGAGCGCTACGTACAGGATTTTTCTCATTTGGAACAAAATGGTATCTCTCGCAATTTTATTATTGTCTCGGCTTTAGTCAATACGGTGATAGCGGCTATTACGGCGCCGTTTTCGGCTGGAATCATCAAAATGTCATCCGATGCGGATAACAATCGTGAATTTAGTGTTGGTACGGCTTTCGAATATTATAAATCAAATAAGTTTATTCCCGTTTTTACAGCCAGCCTTATCATTGCACTGACATCTGCTTTGATCGGAGCATTATTACAATTGCTAAACATGAACTTCGTAGGGACATTTGTAAGTATGATCATTAGTTTTCTGACCTGCCTTACCCTACCGCTTATTATTTTAGGAAATCTATCCGTTAAAGATGCTATTGTACACAGTATTGCATTGGTCAACAAAGCGCCTCTAACCGTTTTATTAGCGTTAATTGTCGCTTTTATAGGAGCTTTAACCGGTTTGATCGCCTTTTGTTTGGGTGTATTCTTTACCATTCCGTATATTTATTGTATGTATTACACCATTTACAAAAACATTTTTGGTTCCGATGAAAGTGAAATTGAAGACATCGGCCGATATGATTCTTTCTAACCCTTTAAAACCCTAGCCTATGAAATGGAAAGGCCAACGTAAAAGCGAAAATGTTGAAGACCGTCGCGGTATGTCTTCCGGTGGTAAAATAGCTGCCGGTGGAGGTCTTATCGGTATTATTATCTTACTGATCAATATGTTTGGGGGCGAAAATGTTCAGCAACTGACACCTATTTTGGAACAGTTGCAACAAGGACAATCGACAGAACAGGTACGACAACGGGATTTAACCCCGGAAGAAATAGAATTAGGCGATTTTACCGCTACAATGTTAGGAAACAATGATAGTATTTGGGCAAAGGTTTTTCACGAAAATAAAATGACTTATGAAAAACCCGGAATGGTATTGTTTACCGACAATGTATCCACCGCTTGTGGTAATGCTACCGCTGCTACAGGTCCTTTTTATTGTCCTGCCGATCGCAAAGTATATATGGATCTGGCCTTTTTTGAAGAATTACGAACCCGTTTTGGCGCCAAAGGTGGTGACTTTGCGATTGCTTATGTAATTGCACATGAAGTAGGTCATCATGTCCAAACCTTATTGGGAACGTCCGGAAAAGTTCGAAAACTACAACAAGGACTTAGTCAGACAGCAGCTAATAAACTTTCCGTTTCATTGGAATTACAGGCTGATTTCTATGCTGGCTTATGGGCACATTACAATCAGAAATATCTGGAAGAAGGCGATATTGAAGAAGCCCTTAGCGCTGCGCAAGCAGTTGGTGATGACGCCATCCAGAAAAAAATGCAGGGACATGTTACCCCGGATTCTTTTACGCATGGTACATCAGCACAACGTATCGAATGGTTCAAACGCGGTTATCAAACCGGTGATATCCGAAAAGGAGATACTTTTGCCGAATTAAACTAATAATTCATTAGGGATTATATAAAAACAAACCCCGGAAGCCTATGGTTTTCGGGGTTTTACTTTATGCGTAACCGAAAATGGTTTATTTTAATTTAAAAGATGGATTAAAGTGTAGCGCCAACCAGGTCCAGGTTTGCAAATTTTTCGGATCACTGACATTTTTCAGCGTATTCATACTGTCGGATGCAAACATAAAAGAATGTCCGATAAAAAGTCCGAATTGCTTGTTCAATTTGTGCTGAAATACCAGATCCAATTCGGTTCCCAAATATTTAGACAAATCCTTTCCGTTACTATCTATACCTTGTTTGCCATTTGTCATAAAAGCATGAATATTCCCGGCCAAACTGGATTTCGGGCTGAATTTCATCTTTGTCTGGATATAATAATCGTTAAGTCCGAATGTATTGAAATGGTTCCCCACATAAAAATAATCCATAAAACCATTGAATTTATGATTGGTTCCATACATCGGACTAAAAGATCGGTTTTCGGTGGCAGCCGTATCATAATTATTTCCGGATAACCACTCCGTTCCGACTACTACATTAAATTGTTTACTCACAATAAAATCGGCGTTAAGCGAAAACTGATACGCTTTTTTACTTTGTCCTGCTGTATTGTTACCGGCCTGGTAATATCCGGATCCAAAAATCCCGAAGCCCTCAAAATATTTTCCGGCGTTCACTCCTGCTGTCAGCATATCATAATGTGTTCCATCTGCATTTTGCAATACATTGTTCATCGCAATAACGGAAAATCGAGATTTATTTGAACCTTTATACTGGTAGTGCAGCAATTGTAAGGATTTTGTTTTTTCACCACTGTCTGCAATGCCATATACTTCGTTAGTTGGTGTATCGTTTGTATCATCACCATCGTTATTATACGACACCACTGCTTCTAATTTTGAGTTTTTTCCCAAAGAAAAAATCCCTTTTAAAGCATCGAAGCTTCTTCCCTGCATAGCCCAATCCAGTGCTCCTAATAGTCTTTCGTCATCATACGAAAGTATCTGACGTCCAATTTTTAATCCGACTTTCGGGTTAAACTGGTATTTCGCCCAGGCTTCATTAACCGTAAAATTTTGATTTTTAATTTGAGTTGAAGCGGTTTCTCCCCATATTCTCACATCCTGAGCCGAAAAATACATTTCCAGATGCTGATAATAATAATCCAGTCCGATTCTGGCTCTTGAAAATATCGTCGCTTCTGCATTTTTTCCTTTTGGAATTAAGGTTTTCTGACCGTTATCCAATTCCATACGTGTCCTGAAATCAATATTCATTTTAAGACTGTCGACCTGTGCATTGGCAAAATAATAGCCACAGCAAAGGCAAAACACCATTACTTTTTTTAACATATCCTGATTTTTTAATTAATAATTAGTTTATCGGGTAGCTTTATGCCGAAAAAAATTGTTCTTAAATAAAAGGGGGAGTTTTTATTTTTTTAGCTTGGGCGTTCGCACCCTTTTCGGGTATAGAATTTCCAATTGACAAAAGTGGCCCATATACAGATTACAAACACCAATCCGAAAAACAAACGGGTATCTCCGGTAATGGCTCTGGACTGCGTAATTAACACATTAAATACAAAAGGTCCAAAAGCAGCAATTGCCGAGGTCCATCCGATTACGCCGGCAGCTCTTCTCGGAGAATCCGAAAAGATAATCGGGAATTGTTTAAATGTTGCGGCATTACCAACTCCTGTGAAAAAGAAAATCAACAATATGATCGTCACAAATACCGGGAATTGTTCAATAGACGTCGGTGTTAGATAGCCTCCTAAAATCAATATAGCAAATAGAATTATCAAAGCGACACCTGTTATATGTGTCAGAATAGCACCACCGGTTTTATCGGCAACTTTACCAAAAATCACGCGAACCAAAGAACCGATTAGCGGACCGTAAAAAGCGTATCGCAAAGGATCCAAATCGGCTTCCAACGGCACATAAAGGCTTTTTATCATCATCGGAAAAGCGGCTGCCAAACCAGCAAATGTTCCAAACGTCATAAAATAAGTCAAAGTACAATACCAGGTATGTTTGTCTCCGAATATATCCAACTGTTCTTTAAACGAAGCCGTTACCGGGATATTTTTTAACGAAAACCAAGCCCAGATTCCAACCAGAAACAAAGGTACCACATAGATAAAAGCTACGTTTTCCAGAAACATCACCTGACCGGTTGCGGCAATGATTTCACCACCGCCTACAAAGGAAAAAATCCCCAGACTCAGTACTAAAGGCGATAGCAACTGAACCAGACAAACCCCAAAATTTCCGATTCCGGCTTGTATTCCCAATGCCGTACCCAATTCTTTTTTAGGAAAAAATAAAGAGGTGGATGGCATATATGACGAAAAATCGCCTCCTCCAATTCCCATTAAAAAGGCTATCAGCATAAAATAGCGATACGACGTTTCCGGGTTCATCACCGCAAAACCGAGCATTAACAACGGAATGATCTTAATTAATGTCGTTATCGTAATGACTTTTCTTGTTCCAAAAAGCGGAATCAGGAATGTATTCAATATTCGCAGTAAACCGCCAGCCAGACCCGGCATTGCTGCCAGCCAAAAAAGCTGGTCATCCGAAAAATCAAATCCGATTTTTGGTAATTTAATCACGACTACGCTAAACAAAAACCAGGTGATAAAAGAAATGGTTAGCGCAATTGTTGTAATAGTAAGTGTTTTCCAAGCTATTTTCTTGCCTGTTTTTTCCCAAAATTGTTCATCATTGGGATCATAATTCGTCAGCCATTGTGAATTCATATAAAATAGTTTAATGTTAACAATTCTATTTGTATAGCCGTGTCAGTAGGTTAATGTTCTAACTCCTATACCCGATTATTCGATACGGTGTTTAAGATGAGGTGCTTCTTTATGTGTCATTTTTTTAATGGTGTGGATCATCCAGTAAAGAGAAACGGCCGAAATGACAAAGACAAAAATCCAGGAACTCGTCCATAAATCGGAGAAATCCAGTAGATAACCGAATAAAATCGGCCCGATAAATCCGCCTAATCCGCCTATAAGTCCAACCATTCCACCCACTATTCCCACTTCATTAGGAAAGTATTCCGGAATATGTTTATAGACCGCAGCCTTTCCTATTCCCCAAACAATCCCTATAGCAATTACCAACAGGGAAAATACCCAGATATGAGCTTCAAATTTGATCAATGTAACTCCTTCAGCCAGAAGTTCTTTTTTATGGACTTGCTGATTTTGTTTGACCACTATTTCCTGCCACGAAAAAAACTCGGGTAGTATCTTTGTTTGTTCCGGGATTTCCGGCTTTTCTTTTACCGCGATTGTTTCATTACCCAATACGATTTTATTTCCGGTAACTTCCGTGACAACAGCCGATTTCTTAGTGACAATACCTTTCCCTGGTGTTAGGATATCCATTTTGGGAAGCATTAGTAATCCGCTTATAATCAGTGAGGAGTACAATACCCCGTACATTACTTTTCGGGCACCGAATTTATCCGACAGGTAACCTCCCAAAGCTCGAATCACACCACTCGGTAAACTAAATGCTGAGGTCAGTAAACCGCCTAATACCAACGATGTTTTGTACACATTTACATAGTAGGGCAATAACCATTGTGAAAAAGCTACAAACAAACCGAAAACCAGAAAATAGTATAGTCCGAAACGCCATACCCGTGTTTTTTTTAGCGGAGCAAGTAATTCCGCTGTTGTTTTTACCTGACCCGTTACTTTTTTATTTTTCACAAAGAAGAGGAAAATGAGTCCCATCAGAATTAACATACAGCCATAGATTACCGGTAACCATCGCCATCCGTTTTGCGGATCAGAGGCCGATAAAGCATTTAAAGTAACAGGCGCTAAAAAGGTTGTTAACGCAGCACCCGCATTTCCCATTCCGAAAATACCCAATGCTCTTCCCTGCCATTCTTTGGGATACCAGATCGAAGTAAATGCAATTCCAACAGCAAAACTGGCTCCTACCATACCAAAACAGAAGCTTAATAAAAAGTAGACCCAATAGGAAGTAACAAAATAGGTTAAAAAAAGTGGAACCGAGCAGCATAACAACAGCCAGGCAAAAACCACTTTACCGCCATATTTATCGGTAAGTATACCCAAAGGTAATCGCGTGATGGAACCGGATAAAATAGGTATTCCCAAAAGCCATCCGGTTTCAACAACCGACCAGTTAAATATCCCATTATCTACCAAATACGTGACTAAAACACCATTCATTGTCCAACAGGCAAAACAAATAGTAAAAGCCAGTGTATTTAAAAAAAGAATTTTGTGTGCAGATCGTAGATTATTTTCCATAAACTCAATTTTTATTGATTACAAATAATAAAAAAACCCCAGCGAATAGCCATAAAAAGCTACTCCCTTGGGGTTTACTTTGTAAAGATAATCAAAAATATTTTTATAACATAATATGAATTATATTTATTTTTTATAACTTTATATCACAAAACAAATATTTTTATCTACAATATGTTAAAAATAATCAACATTAAAGCCTTTATTGTAGCTGTTATTGCTACGATTTTGACCTTACTACTGGTGCTTATTGGATCCCGTAGCCTGCAAAATTTTGATGCCGCTTTGGTCGCTTACCTGTTTGGAACATTATTCGCAATTTTCGGAATAGTGTATCGCTATATGGTATGGATTCAAAGGCCACCTACCCAACTATATTTTAAAAGTAGCATCCGGATTCTTTTTTCTAAGGAATTTGTTTATTATCTGCTATATGTTATTAAGGATTTCTTTAAAAATATAGTCTTTCAGAATTTTATTTTTAAAAGAGGAAAAAAAAGAGGTCTTGCGCATATAGCAATGGCAATAGGCTGTACAATCGCATTTGCCATTACTTTTCCGCTTACATTTGGCTGGATTCACTTTTCCTTAGATCCGGCTTCCGGATTGGATCCTCTTCTGGAACCTATCTATACGGCTCATTTTTTTGGATTTGATGTAATGCATTTTCCGGTAAAATCCGTTGTTGGATTTCTAACATTCGGAGCCTTAAACTGGTGTTCGTTACTCGTAATCATCGGTGCTTCCTATTTTCTGCAAAAACGACTAAAAGATCCCGGACTAATCGCTACTCAGACCTTTGAAGGCGATATCCTACCTTTATTATTATTGATATTAGTATCGCTAACCGGACTGGGATTAACGCTCGATTATGAATTTATGAAAGGACAGACTTATGAATTTATGGCCGTTACCCATGCTTTTTTTGTAATCGTTTTTCTGGTTTGGATGCCGTTTGGTAAATTCTTCCATATTATCCAGCGACCGGCTCAAATTGGCGCACATATCTATAAAGAAGTCGGCAAAAAAAGAGGCATGCAGATCTGTAAACATACCGGAAAAGAATATGCTCCCCAACTTCATATTTCGGATTTAAAAAAACTCACCCGTCAATTAGGATTCCGACTCGAATCGGAAAATGGACAATCGCTACTGGATTACAGCCCCGAAGGAAAAAGAGATTTATTAGCGATGGCACATTTAAAAGCCCGACAAGAATCCGGAACCTACTTCGGATAAACCCACTCCCAATCAAAAAACCTACTAAAAAATGTATAACCGCTTTACAATCGGAAATCGAAATAGCTGATGATTTCCGGTTCTAAACCATAAAACTATATTTAGTATGGCAAAACTTCCTATCGACATTGATCGTATTATCGAACAATTTGGGCCAACACTCAATTTCCCTAAACCAGAGGGAATTTCCGGACGCGACGAACCGGACAAAATTGTCGAAACACACTGTTGTTTTTGCGGTATGCAGTGTGGTATAAAACTGCTCGCAAAAGACAATAAAATCGTAGGCTTCGAACCCTGGATGGAGTTTCCTTTCAATCAGGGACGCTTATGTCCTAAAGGTGTCCAACGTTATATGCAGGACAATCATCCCGACCGACTAAAGTCACCTTTAATAAATGTACCGGGCTTCGGTTATAAGGCTGTTGACTGGGAGGAAGCGATGGATAAAACCGTATCGGAAATAAAACGAATACAAACACAATATGGCAATGATGCTTTTTCGGTTCTCTCCGGTGTTTCACTGACCAACGAAAAATCGTATATGGTTGGAAAGTTTGCCCGTATCGCTTTAAAAACCAAAAACCTCGATTATAACGGTCGACTGTGTATGGTATCGGCCGGAGCCGGAAATAAAAAAGCTTTCGGATTGGATCGTACCTCTAATAATTATGAAGATCTGGAAAAAGCTGAAGTGATCATTGTAACCGGAGCAAACGTATCGGAAACTTTTCCGACACTTACCTACTGGTTATGGCGCGCACGGGATAATGGTGCCAAATTAATTGTTGTCGATCCGCGGGTAATTCCATTGGCGCGAACGGCTGATATCCATCTTGATATCCGCCCCGGAACGGATTCGGCTCTTTTTGGTGCAATCCTAAATTATATGATTCAGCATGACATGCTTGATCATCATTTTATAGAACACTATACTTCCGGTTTTGAAGCGGCCAAAGAAGCCGTAAAAGAATATACTTTAGAATGGGCAGAAAGCATTACCGGTGCGAAAAAAGAAAAAATTGAAGCGACAGCTCAACTTTGGGGAAAAGCCGCAACGTCGTTTTTACTACACGCAAGGGGAATTGAACACCATACCAAAGGTGTTGAGAATGTACTGAGCTGTATCAATATTGTGCTGGCTTCCGGCAGAATCGGAAAACCTTATTGCGGCTATGGTACCATAACCGGACAAGGAAACGGACAAGGTGGTCGCGAGCACGGACATAAATGTGATCAATTACCGGGAAACCGGGATATCGAAAACCCGGAACATCGTAAATATATTTCTGAAGTCTGGGGTATCGATGAAAAAGAATTACCCGGTAAAGGCTTGTCAGCCTACGAAATCATTGAGGCCATTCACCGTGGTGAGATCAAGGGCTTGCTTTCCCTATGTTTTAACCCGCTGGTGTCTTTACCCAACAGCAATTATGTTCGTGAAGCATTGGAAAAACTGGAGTTTTATGTTGGCATCGACTTTTTTATGAGTGAAACCATGCGGCATTGTGACATTATTTTACCGGGTTCGCTTCACGAGGAGGAAGAAGGTACCGTAACCACAGCCGAGGGACGTGTAGTCCGAATCCGTAAGGTTGTCGATCCACCAAAAAATGCCCGAACCGATTCTGAAATTCTAATCGAACTGGCAGAACGATTAGGTGCCGGGGATAAATTTAATTTTGTGAATAGCGAGGCCGTTTTTAATGAGCTTCGTGTGGCTTCCAAAGGCGGAACGGCCGATTATTATGGAATCACCTACGATAAAATTGAAAAAAACATGGGGGTTTTCTGGCCTTGTCCGGATCTGGATCATCCCGGGACGCCCCGATTATGGGAAGATAAAAAATTTAAAACACCCGATGGTAAAGCCCATTTTAATCCGGTACAATACCATCCCAGTATGGATCCGGTTGACGAAGAATATCCTATTATCCTGACAACCGGCCGAGTGGTTTCCCAGTATCTCAGCGGAACTCAAACCCGAAGAATCGGTAAACTGGTCGAGCAATTTGCACAACCGTTACTCGAAATTCATCCAACACTGGCCGAACAGTATAATATCCATCAACATGAAGAAGTCCGGGTAATCACCAAACGCGGTGAGGCTATATTTCCGGCTACTATTGTCGAAACCATCCGGGAAGATACCGTGTTTATTC
>NZ_JASLCE010000121.1 GCF_030146175.1 Flavobacterium sp.
AAATTAGTAAAAGCATACCTATATATAGTATAATTCCGGTAATCTTTAAACTCTAAAAACTTGTTGAATGATAATATCATCAAAAAAAAGCCTAATTTAAATCAATGTAAAATATTTGAATTATACTACCTATATATATTGTATGTCTTTCTCTAAACTTTTATATTTGCGCTTTATAAATTTAATATATGATAAAGATTACATTACCCGATGGTTCGGTAAAGGAGTTTGCACAAGGTGTAACTCCGATGGATGTTGCCAAAAGCATTAGTGAAGGATTGGCTCGAAATGTTATTTCGGCTTCTTTTAATGGTACAACAGTTGAAACCACGACCGAATTAACCACGGACGGTGCTCTTGTATTGTATACCTGGAATGATAAAGAAGGTAAAAAAGCGTTCTGGCATTCCACTTCACACGTAATGGCGCAAGCTTTACAGGAAATGTATCCGGGTGTTAAACTAACAATTGGTCCGGCTATTGACAATGGTTTTTACTATGACGTCGATTTTGGTGATCAAAGAATTACCGACGCCGACTTTAAAGCTATTGAAGATCGTGTTCTTGCCATTTCAAAAGAAAAACACGAATTTAAAATGCGTTCTGCTACAAAAGCCGAAGCATTGGAATTTTACGCAAAAGAAAACAATCCGTATAAAACAGAATTAATCGAAAACCTGGAAGATGGAACGATTACTTTCTGTGATCATGCTACGTTTACCGACTTATGTCGTGGTGGTCATATTCCGAACACCGGAATCATCAAAGCCATGAAAATATTATCGGTTGCCGGAGCGTATTGGAGAGGTGATGAAAAAAACAAACAGTTAACCCGTGTTTACGGTATTTCATTCCCGAAACAAAAAGATCTAACCGATTATCTGGAATTACTGGAAGAAGCCAAACGTCGTGACCACAGAAAACTTGGAAAAGAACTGGAATTATTCCATTTCTCCCAACGTGTAGGACAAGGTCTTCCATTATGGTTGCCAAAAGGAGCCGCTTTACGCGATCGTTTGGAGCAATTCCTTAAAAAAGCGCAGAAAAAAGCCGGATACGAACAAGTTGTTTCGCCACATATCGGACAAAAAGAACTTTATGTGACTTCCGGACACTATGCTAAATATGGAGCCGACAGTTTCCAGCCGATTCATACACCGGCTGAAGGAGAGGAATTTTTATTAAAACCAATGAACTGTCCGCATCACTGTGAAATCTATAATGCAAAACCGTGGAGTTATAAAGACCTTCCGAAGCGTTATGCTGAATTCGGAACCGTATACCGTTACGAGCAAAGTGGTGAATTACATGGATTAACCCGTGTTCGCGGATTTACTCAGGATGACGCACACATTTTCTGTACGCCGGAACAATTGGATGCTGAGTTTAAAAACGTAATTGACCTGGTACTTTACGTATTTGGCTCTTTAGGTTTTGAAAACTTTACCGCTCAGATCTCATTACGTGATCCGGAAAAACCGGAAAAATATATTGGATCGGATGACAACTGGGATAAAGCCGAGAACGCGATTATCAATGCCGCCAAAGAAAAAGGACTGAATACGACAGTAGAATACGGAGAAGCCGCTTTCTACGGTCCGAAACTGGACTTTATGGTAAAAGATGCTTTGGGAAGAAGCTGGCAATTAGGAACTATTCAGGTGGATTACAACTTACCGGAGCGTTTCGATTTGACATATAAAGGTTCTGATAATGAGCTACATCGTCCGGTAATGATCCACCGCGCACCATTCGGATCGATGGAGCGTTTTATCGCGATTTTACTAGAGCATACTGGAGGAAATTTCCCACTTTGGTTAATGCCGGAGCAGGCTATAATCCTGTCTTTGAGCGAGAAATATGAAAATTATGCCAAAAAAGTTTTAGATTTGCTAGAAAATCACGAAATTCGCGCCCTAATTGATAATCGTAACGAAACGATTGGTAAGAAAATCCGGGAAGCTGAAGTTCAGAAATTACCGTTTATGCTGATTGTTGGAGAAGAAGAAGAAAAGAACGGTACGATTTCGGTTCGTCGTCACGGCGATTCCGGAAAATCAAATCAGACCATGACAATTGAACAATTTGCTTCTTTAGTACAAGAAGAAATTAATAAGACATTAAAATCATTCTAAGTTTAACTTAAATTTTTAGAGCCATAGCAATTAGAAACAACAGGGGCTTTCAGCCCAGAGTAGAAAAAAAGGATCCGCACAGAACAAACAATGCTATCCGTGTTCCTGAGGTTCGCCTTGTAGGAGAGAACATCGAGCCAGGTGTTTACAAAACATCTCAGGCCTTACAAATGGCAGAAGAGCAAGAATTGGATTTGGTTGAAATCTCTCCCAATGCCGCTCCTCCGGTTTGTAAAATAATGGATTACAAAAAGTTTCTTTACGAACAAAAGAAGCGGGATAAAATGCTAAAAGCTAAATCTTCGCAAATTGTTGTAAAAGAGATTCGCTTTGGACCTCAGACAGATGAACACGATTATGAGTTCAAGAAAAAGAATGCTGAAAAATTCCTGAAAGAAGGATCAAAATTAAAAGCATTCGTATTCTTTAAAGGACGTTCGATCATCTATAAAGAGCAAGGACAGATTTTATTATTACGTCTTGCTCAGGATCTTGAAGAATTCGGAAAAGTGGAAGCACTTCCGGTACTTGAAGGTAAGCGTATGATTATGTTCATTGCACCTAAAAAGAAAAAGCAATAAGCTACTTCTTTTTACCATTTTAATCAACGGGCTTTTAGAGTCCCTGATATAGTATTGCAGTTTGTTTTTTCAGATTGTAATCAAAATAATAAGTAAGATAAATCTAATACCTAGGAAGAAAATGCCTAAAATGAAAACTAAATCTAGTGCTAAGAAACGTTTTAAAGTTACTGGCTCTGGAAAAATCAAGAGAAAGCACGCTTTTAAAAGTCACATTTTGACTAAAAAATCTAAAAAGCGTAAATTAGCTTTAACTCACGCGG
>NZ_JASLCE010000007.1 GCF_030146175.1 Flavobacterium sp.
TGACTTTTACATCTTTCAGATTGGAAGACGGTTATGATTTCTTATATATCTACAACGGATCAAGTACGGAAGCACCATTAGTAGGTGGAGCAGGTTTAACCGGATTAACATTGCCGGCACCAATCGAATCGACTGCAGCTGACGGAGCTTTAACCATGAAATTCGTTTCTGATGCAGGTGTAACCGATACAGGATGGGTGGCAACAACTTCTTGTACGCCTTCTTTAGGATTGGAAGATGCTGTGTATATGGATTATTCGTATTACCCGAACCCGGTTAACGGTTTTGTAAATATTGCATCAAAAGATGCAATAACAGAAATTCAGGTATTTAATGTTCAGGGACAATTGTTATATAACAGTCAGTTGAACGACCTGGCAACAAAAGTAGATATGACGGCTTATGCAACCGGAACCTACCTTTTCAAAATGAAAATCAACAACCAGACCGTGAATTTTAAGGTTGTTAAATTATAAGTAAAATAACAGCAACAGCTACTAAAAGCCGCTTACCGATCAGGGTAAGCGGCTTTTTGATTTATACGCCTTGTTGTAAAGCAAAGTGTAAGGGTTTTTAATGACAATTAAGATCGTGTTACAGACAAAAAAATCAGATTTTATTTTCAAAGGGTTCAAATAATTATCTTTTAAAAACAAAATGTTCAGAATGTTGTAGAAATGATCACAAATTATTTTGAACAGTAATGTAAAGTGTAATTAAATAGGAGGAGCCGGATTAACGGGAACAACATTGCCGGGATCAATTGAATCTACAGCTACCGATGGTGCGTTAACCATGAAATTTGTTTCCAGAGGTAAAGCACCCGGATGGGTAGCAACTACTTCTTGTACGGGTACGTTGGGATTTGACGATAGTGTCTATTTGGATTATTCCTATCATCCGAACCCGGTTAATGGTTTTGTGAATATCGTTTCCAAAGATGTAATTTCCGAAATTCAGGTGTTTAATGTACAGGGACAATTGTTATATTCAAATCGATTAAACGACCGAACCACAAAAGTAGATCTGTCGGCCTATGCAACCGGAGCCTACTTCTTTAAGATGAAAATCAACAACCAAACGGTTAATTTTAAAGTTGTTAAAATATAATTAAAATTATCAGATTCGGAATGAAAAAGCCATTTGCTTGTCAAAGTAAGCGGTTTTTTTATTTTCAATTCCTTATCTTTGTTTAGAAAACAAAAAACTAACTATGTACGAAATTATTCAAAAAGGCCATTCCGGATTGGCTTACTTAGCTTTATTGGCTTTATTCATCGCTGTAATTAATGCTTTTTTAGGAATGAGTTCCAAAAGAGATTTCGAACCAAAAGACAGAAGAATTTCACTTTTTGGATTGATCTTTTCTCATATTCAGTTGCTTTTCGGTTTTATCCTATATTTTGTTTCACCACTGGGTTCGGCATCTTTCGGACAAATGAGTAACAGTGCGCTTCGATTAACTTCTTTGGAGCATCCACTAATCAATATCATTGCCATAGCATTGATCACCATTGGTTGGTCGAAACATAAAAAAGCAGCTACCGGAACGGATAAATTCAAGAAAATAGCCGTTTTCTATGCGATAGGATTGCTTTTAATACTAAGCAGAATACCATGGAGTTTATGGTTTAAATAAAATAAAGGCCCGTAAGGGCCTTTTTCAACTTGGCATATTTCTTGCCTTTCATCATCTAAAAAACGAATAGAATGAAAAAAGTAATAGTTTACATCGTATTTGTTACACTGGCTGTTTTGTTAATCAGTACAACAACCGGAAGGGTTTTCGCTTTTCAGGCAGATCCGAAAGTGAAAGTTAACGATACGATAAAAAAAGATTCTATCACGATTCAGGGAGGTCTTAAGCTTAAGAATTATAAGAAAAATGTACATGCATCGTATTATGCCGACCGATTTAATGGAAGAAGAACCGCAAGTGGTCGGAAATTTGACAATGCAAAATATACAGCCGCTCATAGAAATTTACCTTTCGGAACCAAAATAAAAGTAACGAATGTAGCCAATAAAAAAGCCGTTATCGTAGAAGTAACCGATCGCGGGCCATTCTCACGAGGACGAGAAATTGACCTTTCTAAAAAAGCATTTATGGAAATTACCCACGGAAAAGGCCGTGGATTTGTTAACGTAAATATCGAAGTGATTCAGGATTAAACTATTCGAGTTTACTTCCTTTTGCTGCCCACCATCCCATAGTTTCCACTTCCAATCGTCCGGATTTTACCGCCGGATCTAGTTTTGCCAGACTGTCGGCTTCGCGTAATGTAGGCGTGTTAAAAACCAGAATGCCCGAAATAGTTTCGTGTTTGTCCATAGGACCGGCAAGGCTGATTTTTCCGTTTTTATGCAACCAGGAAAGATGTTCCATATGTTTTTTCTGAATTTCCTCAGCGTCTTCTTTTGGTTGGGTTCTGTTCGGACCTTTTTTTAATAAGACTAGAAAATATTTTTGCATCACATAAGTGGTACCATTGTCCTGATAACTAAAAGTCTCCGGGACAGCTCCGGTTGGAATGGATGGCGTTTGGGCTGTTTTCTTAGGACTGCTACAGGATAAAACCGCAAGCAGAAAAAGTAAAGTATACCGCGGCGTTTTCATTTTACCAGTGTTTATAAGGGTTGTTACTTAAAAAAGCATTGTAATACCGTTTGTCGCCGGTAACTTCGGATCCGAGCCAGTCCGGCTTTTCAAAAAGCTCGTCTTCCGATTGCAATTCCACTTCGGCAATGATCAGTCCTTCATTGGCACCGGAAAAGACATCCACTTCAAAAGTGTGATTCCCTTTTCGGATTTCATAACGGACTTTGTCGATAACACCTTTTTCGCAGAGCGGCAGGAGCGTTTCAGCATCGGAAACCGGAATTTCCGTTTCCCATTCCAAACGAGTCGTTCCGGAAGCATTGCCGATACCTTTAACGGTTAGAAAACCTTTTTCGCCCTTAATACGAACGCGAACCGTTCTTTCCGGATCGGAATTAAGATAACCTTGTACGATCCTGTTTTGATGATGTGATTCGGTAATAAAAGCCTCGGATTTGACTAAAAACTTTCGCTCGATTTCCTGCATTTCTGGAGAAATTAATATAAATTAGGAGCAAGTTAAGAAAATTATAGCTCCCGGATCGTAATTTTGCCACAGAATAATTTACCAAAAACAAGCGCATGAATTTAAGACATAAGCTACAATCAAAGACAACGATAGAAAACCTGTTTGATAAACATTTTGAAAACCAGCGGTATGTCTCTGAAGATAGCTTACATTTTTTAGTGGATCTGGTACATTTGTTCCGACCAAAAAAACCGCAGAAACAAGCGACGGTTTCCATCGAAAAATTACTTTATTTTCTGGAAGAGCATCCGGATAAACGCGAATTACTGATTGGCTATCTGGCGCAGTTGTTCAAAGAACGAAAGTTCAGCCGGATGTTATCGGACGCTGCGATTTTACAGGATGCCGATTTTGTCTTCGAAGTCAAAAAAAGATTATTAGCCAAAGTACTGCCCTATCAACCACAAAAAGACACCCTTCAATATATACTGAATCAGGTTTTTTATCTGAATTCAGATGGCATTTGGATCAAAAAAGTTCCAATGGAAGAATTATTGCGATTATTTGATCTGCTTTCGTTTCGGGATATCTATGTTTCGGTTAAAGAAAAATCACCATTATCCGAATTGCTCAATGTGATGAACCTGATTCCGCAGCGTATGAGCGGAAGAGCGATGGAAAATGATGTGATCAAAATGGTACCGGAATACAGTCAGTTTGAAAGTCCGTTTACGGCTTTTGAAAAAGAATTGCAGGAAATTATCGAAAAAATACGTACCGGAGAACAACATGCGATTACCTCCGATGATTTGTTGTACAAGCAATTGCTAATCCTGCACAAACAATGTGAAGAATATGTCGACAAAGCCTTTGCGAACAGTTCGAAATACGGAATTTCGATCAAGGTAAACCAAAGCCTCTTGCGCATTCGACAGCAATTGTACCGTATGAAAATCCTGATTCCGTTATTGGTTGTCAATAAAGAAGAGGATAAAAAACACAATACGATTCAGTTGGCATTACAGCTTATCAAATTTAACTGTTATAAAAACAACGTTGGTCAGTTGATCAATGAAAGTACACAGTTGCTTTCGTATGAAATCACACAACACACGGCCAAAACAGGAGAACATTATATTACCGAAAGCCCGAAAGAATACTTCGGAATGCTTAAAGCCGCTTTAGGAGGTGGTTTTATCGTTGGGATATTGTGTATCATCAAATTGTTGTTTTCCAAAATAGAAACCAGTGCTTTCGGACATGCATTTCTGTATAGTTTAAACTATTCGCTTGGTTTTATTGCGATTTACCTTTGTGGTTTTACATTGGCTACAAAACAACCGGCAATGACCGCAGCGACGATCATTCAGGCGTTGGAAAAGGGAATGAAAAAACAAGGAAAAACGGAAAACAAACACAGTTCGTTCGCCAAATTATTCGCCCGTTTGTTCCGATCTCAGTTTATCGCATTTGTCGGAAATGTTGTTATGGCTTTTCCGGTTTCCTTATTGGGAATTTGGGCGATCGATCAGGCTTTCGGTTACAATATAGCCGAAACGAAATGGCCCAAACTATTAGGTGATCTGAATCCGATTTTTTCGCCTGCCATTTTTCACGCTTCCATAGCCGGTGTATTCCTGTTTTTGTCGGGGATTATTTCCGGAAGTATTTCCAACCGAAACAAACACAATCAGGTGTATTACCGTATTCAGGAGCATCCGTTTTTAAAAATGAGTTTTGGTGTCGAAAAAACCAAAAAAATAGCCAATTGGTTTGAACACAATTGGGCCGGTATCGTTTCGAATGGCTGGTTTGGGGTTTTCCTGGGAAGTACAGCGTCGATAGGGATCTTTTTGGGGTTAAATCTGGACATCCGACACATTACATTTGCGAGCGGAAATTTTGCCTTAGGATTATACGGAATGGATTTTAAAGCGGATTTATGGATGATCGGCTGGAGTATTTTAGGAATTGGTCTGATCGGATTTATGAACTTTATTGTCAGTTTTGGTCTGTCGATAGGATTGGCGTTCCGTTCCCGAAACATACCGCTTTCGGAATTCCGACTTTTAAACAAGGCCATCTGGATTCATTTTAGAAAACGGCCGCTATCGTTTTTTATCCCGGTAAAAGACAAACGGGAAGAAGAATCCGTGTCCTGATTTCGTCTGGTTTATAGCCTATATTTACTTTATGGAAACGACCCCAAATTTCAGAAAGATTATCCACGTCGATATGGATGCGTTTTATGCTTCCGTAGAACAAATGGACAATCCGGAATTAAAGGGGAAACCGGTAGCCGTTGGCGGAAGTGAAGTCAGAGGAGTGGTTTCGGCAGCGAGTTATGAAGCCCGAAAATTTGGTGTTCGAAGTGCGATGAGTGGCTATATGGCGCGAAAAAACTGCCCGGAACTTATTTTTGTCCGTCCCCGTTTTGATCGGTACAAAGAGATCTCCAAAAAAATCCGAAAAATATTTTACGAATATACCGATCTGGTCGAGCCGCTTTCGCTGGACGAGGCCTATCTGGATGTGACGGAAAACAAAAAAGGAAATCCGAGTGCCACACTGATCGCACAGGAAATCCGGAAACGTATTTTTGAGGAAGTTGGGCTAACAGCTTCGGCGGGTATTTCGGTGAATAAATTCCTGGCAAAAGTGGCCAGTGACTATAACAAACCCAACGGACAAAAAACGATTAATCCCGAAGAAGTGATCCAATTTTTGGAAGAACTGGACATCAAAAAATTCTATGGGATTGGAAAAGTAACGGCCGAAAAAATGTACCAGAGCGGGATTTTTACCGGAAAAGATTTAAAATCAAAATCGCTGGACTATCTGGAAGAACATTTTGGAAAAAGCGGAACTCATTATTACAATATTGTAAGAGGGATTCATAATAGCGCGGTAAAACCGGATCGGATGTTAAAATCGGTTGGTGCCGAAAGAACTTTCAATGTCAATTTATCGTCCGAAATATTTATGGTTGAAAAGCTGGAAAATATCGCAAAAGAATTGGAAAAACGGATGAAGCCGTATAAAATAGCCGGAAAAACGGTGACCTTAAAGATCAAATATTCCGATTTTACATTACAAACGCGTAGTAAAACCTTACCCTATTTTATAGCCGATAAAGCCCTGATTCTCGAAGCGGCCAAAGAATTGTTGTATCAGGAAAAAATGAAAGATTCCGTGCGATTGCTCGGCATTTCGTTGCACAACCTGAATACGGAAATCAAAAAAACCGTTGCGGTACAGTTGCGGTTTGACTTTTAAAAAACAAAACCTGCCGGAATCGACAGGTTTGTATTATTTTATAATCGTATGATTAGCTGATTTGAGAGATACGCAGGGTATTTACCATTCCTTTGTCAATCACCGGCATTGCGGCTAGATTAATCATCATATCGCCTTCTTCCACAAATCCTTTCTCTTTGGAAATACGGTTGATGTCTTCTACAGTATCATCGGTACTCACCAATTTGTCGTAGTAAAACGTATGTACACCCCAAAGCAGACCTAGCTGCGTTACGATTTTTTTGTTGGACGTAAACACCAAAATATGAGAATGAGGACGCCAGGCCGAAATCTGGAAAGCCGTGTAACCACTATTGGTTAACGTTGAAATTGCCTTTGCATCGATATCGTTGGCCATCAAAGCCGCGTGATAACAGATTGATTTGGTGATATAACGTTTGGTTCGAACCAATGGCGGATTTTGTGGAACCTTGATTAAGGGCGAATTCTCAACACTTTCGATAATCTGTGTCATTTTTTCAATTACCTGAACCGGATAGTTCCCTACGGAAGTTTCTCCGGAAAGCATTACCGCATCGGCACCATCCATAACCGAGTTGGCTACGTCGTTTACTTCGGCACGGGTTGGCGTTAAGCTGGTGATCATCGTTTCCATCATCTGTGTCGCGATAATAACCGGAATACGGGCTGTTTTGGCACGGTGAACCAGTTTTTTCTGAATCAACGGAACTTCCTGAGCCGGAATTTCAACACCAAGATCACCACGGGCAACCATTAGTCCGTCGGCAAAAGCAACGATTTTATCAATATTTTCAACCGCTTCGGGTTTTTCGATTTTAGCGATAATCGGAATTTTATGATCGGAATGTTTGGCGATTAAATCCTGAAGATCTTCCAGATCTTTTGGTGTTCTAACAAACGATAAGGCAATCCAGTCCACTTGGTTTTCAATAGCGAAAATCGCATCGCGGATGTCTTTTTCCGTTAAAGCCGGTAATGAAACTTTAGTATTTGGCAGGTTTACTCCTTTTTTCGATTTCAACGGACCACCTTGAATTACCACGGTTTTTACCTCGGTATTTTTATCGGTTTCCAGTACTTCAAAAATCAGTTTTCCGTCATCCAAAAGAATACGTTCTCCGGGATTTACATCTTTTGGAAACTCTTTGTAATTCATATACACCCTTTCGGCAGTTCCCAGAATATCTTCTGCAGTAGTAAACGTAATGGTGTCACCTTTACTCACTACTACGTCTTCTTTCATGACACCGACGCGAAGTTTTGGACCTTGCAGGTCGGCAAGAATAGAAGTGGTATAACCAAATTCATCGTTTAGTCCTCTAATAATATCGATACGTTCTTTAACATCCGTATAGTCAGCGTGAGAAAAATTAATTCGGAAGACATTAACTCCTGTATCAATCATTTCTTTTATTATTTCTCTTGTACTACAAGCAGGGCCAAGTGTCGCTACGATTTTTGTCTTTTTTCTTGTCAGCATTGGTATTAGAAAATTAAATTATTTTTCGATTTTAGTTTGTTTTGTTCGATTTTGTAGGCCGTGGTAATCTGTTTGATTGTCAATAGCTGATCAATCAGTTGGTCCAGGTCAAAAAAATCGTCTGTATTTTCAATTTTTATGATATAATCCACTTTTTTGAGCTCCGGCAACAAATATATGTTGGTTGCCATATCAAATTCCGTTTCCTCAAAAAGGGATGTGGCTTTCGTTTGTCGGGTAACCAGCGTTGTTTTATTTGGAATCAGACTCCAGAATAATTCATGTGCTTCGTCGTCGAAAATAAAGCGGGTAAAATGACTTTTTCCTTCCGGTACCTGAATACCAATATCCTTACCGCTTTTTTCGAATGTAACGGGAAGTTTCTGGTTGATAAAATAGGCTAACCGATAGTCTTCCAGGGTCGAATGAATTGCAATCAACTCATAATCTTCGGAGATAAAATCGTTAATCAGTAGTTTATGAATAGCCATATTCTTTGAAAAAAATCCAAGGGTAAAGATACTACATTAAAGATTTAAAAAACAGGAAAGTAAGGTTGTTAACGATTATTTAGCAAAGACCGCACTTACTTTTTGTTAATTTTTTCCTGGAATGCGAAATAGGCACGTTGTGAGGCTTTTTCCTCCGCCTTTTTCTTGGAGGTAGCTCTGGCTTTGGCTACGATTTTGTTGTCGATCTTTAGTTTTACGCCAAAATATTTGATTCCTTCATTGCCGTTATCTTCAAAAACGTCGTACTGGAAGGTGTGTTTTTCTTTCTGACACCATTCGATCAGCAGACTTTTGTAGCTGATTACTTTTCCTTCGAGTTTGGCGATATCCACATAAGGAACGATCACTTTTTTATGGATAAATTTTTCGCAATAGGTAAAGCCGCGATCCAGATAAATAGCGCCAATTAAGGCTTCGAATAAATTACCGTGGATATTTTCGCCAAAATGCTGCGTCGATACTTTACTTTCCACATAGCGGATCAGATTCAAGTCTTTGCCCAGTTCGTTCAAGTGTTCGCGGCTAACGATTTTAGACCGCATTTTGGTCAGGTAACCTTCGTCGCCGGTTGGGACTTTATTGAACAAATGTGCCGCAATTACCGATCCTAGCATAGCGTCGCCCAAAAATTCAAGACGTTCATAATTCATCGGATTTCCTTCGTCATCGGATTTATTCATCGAACGATGGGTAAAGGCTCTGCGGTAATGAATTAAGTTTATGGGTTTGAATCCCACTATTTTAGAAACTTCATCAAAAAAAATCCCGTCTTCATTAGAGCGGGAATTTGAAAATATTTTTTTGATAATACTCATTACAAGACTACAGATCCAATTTTTTCACAAGTACACATGCATTGTGACCACCAAAACCAAATGTATTGCTCATAACCACTTTCATGTCTCTTTTCTGAGCCTGGTTAAAAGTAAAATTCAATTTACCGTCGATGTTTTCATCGTCTGTAAAATGGTTGATCGTTGGCGGAACGATTCCGTGTACAATCGAAAGGATAGAAGCTATGGCTTCGATGGCTCCGGCAGCACCCAACAGGTGACCGGTCATCGATTTGGTAGCGTTCAGGTTTAGGGTATAGGCATGTTCGCCAAATACGTGTTGGATTGCTTTACTTTCGGCAATATCACCAAGAGGTGTCGAAGTACCGTGCATATTCACACCGTCTACGTCGGTTGGTTGTAAACCGGCATCGCGTAAACAGTTTAGCATTACGTTTTTCGCACCAAATCCTTCCGGATGCGGAGCGGTAATGTGATGTGCATCGGCCGACATACCACCACCGCTTATTTCGCAGTAGATTCTGGCACCACGAGCGACTGCATGTTCGTATTCTTCCAAAACCAAAGCACCGGCACCTTCACCTAAAACAAAACCTTCACGATCTTTGTCCATCGGACGGGAAGCCGTTTTTGGGTCATCATTTCGGGTTGATAAAGCATGCATGGCGTTAAAACCACCCATTCCGGCAATGGTAACGGCTGCTTCCGATCCTCCTGTAACCATCACGTCAGCGTGATTTAAACGGATGTAGTTAAAGGCATCGATAAGCGCATTTGTAGAAGAAGCACAAGCAGATACCGTAGTAAAGTTTGGTCCTCTGAAACCGTATTTAATAGAGATATGGCCACCGGCAATATCAGCAATCATTTTAGGGATAAAGAAAGGGTTGAATTTCGGGATGCCGTTACCTCTTGCAAAATCGGTTACTTCCTGTTGGAACGTTTCCAACCCGCCAATTCCGGATCCCCAGATCACACCTACTCTGTCTTTGTCTAATTTATCAAAATTGAAATTCGCATCGTTAACCGCTTCTTCTGATGATACCATTGCATATTGTGCATAGCGATCCATTTTTCGAGCTTCTTTACGATCTATGAAATTCTCAACATTAAAACCTTTTAATTCGCAGGCAAATTGTGTTTTGAAGTTGGAGGCATCAAAATAAGTAATTGGAGCAGCTCCGCTTACACCGTTAATAAGACCATTCCAGTATTCCTGAATATTGTTTCCAATAGGAGTAAGAGCACCTAATCCTGTTACTACAACTCGTCTTAATTTCATACGTTCAATTTTATAGTTTCAATTTAAACAAAAATACCCATGTTGTTTTCTTTTATAAACTAAAGGAAACATGGGCAATTTGATAGTATATTTAATGATTGTTACCAATCAGTTGTATTTCTTAACCAAATACCTGTTGAAAAATAATAACACCCATGTATTCACAGTAGCACTGGAACACATGGGATTAATGAGGTTATTATTTTTTAGCTTCTTCTATGTAAGAGATAGCTTGGCCAACAGTAGAAATGTTTTCAGCTTGGTCATCTGGAATTTGAATATCGAATTCTTTTTCGAACTCCATAATAAGCTCAACAGTGTCTAATGAATCAGCTCCTAAATCGTTAGTGAAGCTTGCTTCCGTTACAACTTCGTTTTCGTCAACACCTAATTTGTCTACGATAATCGCTTTTACTCTTGATGCAATGTCTGACATAATCTTTAATTTTA
>NZ_JASLCE010000015.1 GCF_030146175.1 Flavobacterium sp.
TCACGAAAACAGATATATCGACAGAGAAAAAAGTTGGTTGGCATTTAATGCAAGAGTTTTACAGGAAGCAGCAGACGAAAGCGTTCCACTATTAGACAGACTTCGGTTTTTAGGTATATTTTCCAATAATTTAGACGAGTTTTTCCGCGTACGCTACGCAGCTGTGCGTAGGTTGAGTATGGAAGGAATTTCCGGCGAAAAAATTTTAGGTGGTATTTCCGCTCAGCAATTACTCAAAGATATTACCGAAATTGTAATCGAACAACAGTCCGAAAGTTTGCGTATTCTGAGTGTCATTGAAAAAATGCTCGAAAAAGAGAACATTTTTATCATTAATGAAACCGAAACCAATAAAGAACAACAAAATTTTATAAAGGAATTTTTTATCCAGAAAGTAAGTCCCGAATTGGTGACGATTATCCTTAACGATCTGGATGAATTTCCATTATTAAAAGATACTTCCGGTTATCTGGCGATAAAACTGGTGATGAATCCGAAAACCAAAGTTTTGGAAGAATCCGAAATCGTTCAGAAAAAAGAGGTGCGTTATGCGGTAGTCGAAATACCCAAAACGATCAATCGTTTTGTCGTACTTCCATCGAGTAACGACAAACAATATATCATACTGTTGGATGATGTAATCCGCTATAACCTACACAGTATCTTTAATATATTCGACTACGAAAGTATCTCGGCGCACATGATCAAAATTACCCGTGATGCCGAACTGGATATTGATTCCGATCTGAATAAAAGTTTGATCGAAAAAATTTCAACCAGTGTAAAAGACCGTAGAATAGGGGAACCGGTACGTTTTGTTTATGATCAATCGATCGATAAAGATACGCTGGCTTTTTTCCTTACCCGAATGAAAATCGATGCTACCGATAGCCTTATTCCCGGCGGACGTTACCACAACCGTCGTGATTATATGGATTTCCCTAATTTAGGACGCTACGATTTGCTTTTTAGACAAAATCCGCCTTTACCGGTCGTTGGTTTGAGTCTGGAAGGAAGTATTCTGGAGCGAATCAAACAACAGGATTTTCTGGTCAATGCGCCTTATCAGTCGTTTTCCTATTTGATCAAGTTTCTAAGAGAAGCCGCTTTGGATCCGAAAGTGACGTCTATCAAAATCACATTATACCGTCTGGCTAAAAATTCGCAGATTATCAGTTCGTTAATCAATGCCGCTAAAAACGGTAAAAGGGTTATTGTTCAGATCGAATTACAGGCACGTTTCGACGAAGCCAGTAATATTTCATATGCCGAACAAATGCAAACGGAAGGTATTGAACTAATTTTTGGTGTTAAAGGACTAAAAGTACACAGTAAAATTTGTGTGGTGGAACGCGTGGAAGAAGGGAAGATCTTTAGATATGGCTTTATTTCTACCGGAAATTTTAATGAATCTACAGCAAAAATCTATACCGATGTGACGCTACTTACAAGTCACCAGCAGATTTTACGGGATATTAACCGTATCTTCGATTTCTTTGATGTGAATTATCGCGTGCATCGTTACAAGCACCTGATCGTTTCGCCGCATTATACCCGTTCGAAGTTTATAAAACTGATCGAAAGGGAAATGCACAATGCCAAAGAAGGAAAAGAAGCTTATATCAAATTGAAAATGAATAGTTTGTCCGATTTTAAAATGATCGACAAATTATACGAAGCCAGTCGTGCGGGTGTAAAAATTCAACTGATTGTTCGCGGTATTTGTTCCTTAATACCGGGTGTATTAGGAATGAGCGAGAATATTGAAGCCATTAGCATTGTCGACAATTACCTGGAACATGCGCGGATTTATATCTTTGGTAACGAAGGCGATCCGGAAGTCTATATTTCGTCGGCCGATTTTATGACTCGAAATCTCGATGCCCGGGTGGAAGTAACCTGTCCGATTTACGATCCGAATATTAAAAACGAACTAATCGAAACCTTTAATATCGGCTGGAAAGGAAACGTAAAAGCCCGATTGCATTCGGAAAACCTGGAAAATAAATACCGGAAACGTCCCAAAGAAAAAATGTTCCGGGCACAATTGGAAACCTATAATTACTATCGCAACCAAATGGAAGTGATTGTAGAAAAAAAACTATAACCTGATTTTAGAATAGCATGATTTCGATAAAAAAATATGCCGCTATCGATATCGGTTCCAATGCCATGCGATTATTGATCACCAATATCGTGGAGCAGGTCGGTAAAGAAACGCAATTCAACAAAAGTGAACTGGTTCGTGTTCCCATCCGTTTGGGACAGGATGCTTTTACCGTTGGTGAAATTACCGATGACAATATCGAACGAATGGTCGACGCGATGAAAGCGTTTAAACTGTTAATGAAAGTATATAAAGTAGAACGTTATATGGCGTGTGCTACTTCCGCTATGCGTGAGGCATATAACGGACAGGAAGTGGCTGATATCATCAAGAAAAAAGCCGATATAAAAATCAATATTATCGACGGAAAAAAAGAAGCCAAAATCATTGCTTCTTCCGATTTACGTCATTTTATTAAAACGGATCAGACCTATCTTTATGTAGATGTTGGCGGTGGAAGTACCGAATTTTCGTTATTCTCCGAAGGACAAATGGTCGCGTCCAAATCGTTTAAAAATGGTACCGTTCGTTTGCTTAATAATATGGTAAATGACGTGGTTTGGCAGGAAATTGAAAAATGGATTAAAGTACAAACCGAACCGTATGATCATATTACATTGATCGGTTCCGGTGGAAATATTAATAAACTGTTTAAACTTTCCGGAAAATTACAGGAAAAACCATTGTCGTATGCCTATGTAAATGCGCAATACCAATACCTGAATTCCCTGTCGTATGAACAACGCATCTCGGAAATCGGTTTAAATCCGGATCGTGCCGACGTCATTATCCCGGCGACGCGGATATATCTGAACGCCATGAAATGGAGCGGCGCCAAAAATATTTACGTACCTAAAATCGGATTATCCGACGGTATCGTAAAAGCAATGTATTATGACAAGATTTAAAAAATGAAGATGACAATTGAGACACCTTCGGTTAAGGATTATGTAGAAATTACCGGAGTTTGGGAAGCGTCCGTTCGCGCGACACATACTTTTTTGACAGAAGACGATATTCAATACTACAAACCGCTGATTTTAAAGGAATATCTAAAAGCGGTAACTCTTTTTTGTACTCGTGATCAAAACGAGATTACCGGTTTTTTAGGTTTAGACGACGACAAAATTGAAATGCTTTTTATCCGTCCCGATTATCGTGGAAAAGGAGTAGGAAAGGCATTGCTGGATTTTGCAGTAACAGAAAAAAAGGCCCGAAAAGTAGATGTAAATGAACAAAATGAACAGGCAGTCGGATTTTATGAATACCTGGGTTTTAAAACGGTAAAAAGAGAACCTTTGGATCCCAGTGGAAAACCGTTTCCGATTTTGTCTATGGAACTCCAAAAATAATTAAGTGTTATTGCGTATGAAAGCCTTATTTAAAGCACTCGGAATCCTAACATCCAATGAGTTGGATATGTTGGACGATATCCTAACCGAACGAAGTTTAAAAAAAGGGGAATACCTGATCGAAGAAAACACCGTTTGTGATGAAATTGTTTTTATTAAATCGGGCGCGTTGCGTTCTTTTTATATCAATGGTGAAGGGGATGAAATTACCAATTGCATCACGTTTGAAAACGAATTAATGTCGGCTTTTTCCAGTTTTGTGACTAAAAAATCGACGGATGAAAATATTCAGGCGCTTTTTGATACCGAATTGGAAGTTTTACATCAGGACGACCTCGAACGTTTGTATTTTCAGAATAGTAACTGGCAAAAAGTAGGGCGTATTCTGGCCGAAACCCAATACGTACAATTGGAAAAAAGAATCGCTTCTTTTCAGAAGTTTTCGGGTAAGGAGCGTTACGAAGAATTGTTTCGCCTGCAGCCCTTATATATCAAACTCATCCCATTACAATACCTGGCTTCGTTTTTAGGAATAACACCACGGCATTTGAGCCGTATCCGAAAAGCGGTATTAATTTAAATTCCGGTACGATCGACTATTGGACATATGTCTGGTGACCGATCCCTAATCCTCCGATATTTTTGCAGAAAACAATTTGAGTTATGCAAAAAAACATCCTTATCATTGGAGGAACGGGTCTGATTGGTGCGACCATTTCCCAAATTTTAAAATCCAGAAATCCCGATTGTAACGTATTTATCGGTAGTCGTAAAAAAAGTAATTCCGCGAATCGGATAACTATCGATGTGATGGATTATACTACATTGTCTGAAATTTCCAAACAGATGATCGACCTGATTGTATTATGCGTAAATGACAAGCTGAATAATGTATTGTATTATGCGATCGACAATCAGATCGATTATATCGACATTACCAAACCCACTCCCGATTTGACCGAGGCATTTTCGATTGCCGGTAACGAAAAGAAATTATCGAGCAAAATTGTATTTAGCTCCGGTTGGATGGCAGGTATTGTTCCCGGTTTTATACCGGATTTAGAAAATAGTAGGAAGGTTGAATTATTCGTGTATTATTCGGTAAAGGATAAAGCAGGTGAAAGTTCGGCGCATTTTATGGCTGAAAATGTAAGCAAACCGTTTTTGCGATATCAGGAAAATCAACCGGTAACGATCCGACATTTTTTAGATTCCGAAAAATATGACTTTGCCTTTGAAATCGGAAAACGACAGGTTTATAATTTTGATGTTCCGGATTTATTTATTCTGAATACCATTGAGAAAATCCCGACGGTTTCGGTTAAAATGACCTATAGTTCGAAAGTGGTAACCCGTTTGTTAGGTATTTTTCAATCCGTTCGATTATTTGATCGTTTGTCGTTAAAAAATAGAAGGTTGCTTTTTAGTGCCAACGGAAAAGGGGATAAGACCACGTTCGAAGTCTTGGCGTCTACTACAAAGGGGATGACAAAAACCGTTTTACTCAGCGATAATGGACAATCGGAATTAACCGCATTTGCTACGGTTTTACATATTGAGAAATTAGGAAGTACTTCTTTTTCCGACGGAATCTATTTTAGTCATCAATTATATAAATCCAATGAAATGATAACAGCATTAGCAACTAATAAAACGATTAAAATCAATACATTTAAACTGTAAAACAACGATAGTACCTATGAAAAACATACTGATCATTAATGGCCATCCGAATAAAGACAGTTTTAATTTCGCGTTAGCAGATGCGTATGTAAAAGGAGCGCAAACAACCGATGCAAAAGTATCGGTGGTTACCATAGCCGATCTGGAATTTGATCCGAATTTACGATTTGGGTATCAAAAACGGATGGAATTGGAACCGGATTTACAAAAAGCGTGGGAATTGATCAAAGAAGCCGATCATTTGGTTTGGGTACATCCGGTTTGGTGGGGTGGACTTCCGGCGATTACCAAAGGTTTTCTGGATCGTCTTTTTCTACCGGGAATGGCATTTCGCTACCGCAAAGATTCCGTTTGGTGGGATAAATTGCTAACCGGAAAAACGGCCCGAATTATTACAACACTGGATCAGCCGGGTTTTTATTATTGGCTGGTTTACGGTAAACCAAGTGTGAATCAGTTAAAAAAAGCTGTTTTGGAATTCTGTGGCGTAAAACCGGTAAAAGTGTCTTATTTTGGAATTATAAAAACGTCGAATGCGGAACAACGCAAAAAATGGTTGGAAAAAGCCTATAACTTAGGACAAAAACAGGCCTAAAGATTATAAATCCAGGTCAAATGTTTTGCGTAATAATTCCAACGCCGGATTAATGGCCTTTAGTTTGTCGAATTTCTCCTGAGTGGTAAAAGCATATTTGGTTTCGACAACTTCATTAACGTGGACATTGATAACAATATCGTGGTTGTGTAATTTCCCGCGTAAATAACCCAAAAGTTCAATTTTACTACTGTCAAAATCGACTTTGGAACCTTCATTCGGCAACTCGAGTTTTATAGTCGTACCATCGGCATCCAAAACCGGATCGTTGATTTGCATATAAGTAGCCATAATTTTTTGGCCCTTATCACTCAACCGTTGTGCAAATTTATTCCACTGTAACAACATATCCGTTTCGGAAAAGGCTTCCCTTGGAAGTTCGTCATGTTGTAACACATTGGCTTTTTGCTGCGCTTCCAGTTCTTTTTTGGCCCGAATACTGGCTAATGAAAAAGCAGAAACTTTCTTTTCGGCATTCAGATCAGGTGCAATCATAGGTTTAATCTCCGGCGTAACCATTTTTACCGCTACGGGTTCCGGATTAACGGGGACAACTGTTGCTGCAACTTCCTGTGACGGAATATGTACCGGCTCCGGATTGGGTTGCGCCTGAGTTTGTGGAATAGCAGTTACTTCCGGACTTGGTGCGACCGGTTTCGGGTTATTCCTAAAAAAATCAGGAGGGATTATGTATGACTTAGCTTTTTTTTTTCTCCATCAAAAGTAATGGAGGCCAGTTGCATCAGGCATAATTCAACTAAAAGACGTTGGTTCTGACTGCTTTTGTATTTTAAATCACAATCGTTTGCTATATCTATTCCTTGTAATAGGAATTCCTGAGCTGTTTTTTGTGCCTGTTCTTTGTATAAATTCTGAGCTACTTCGCCAGCTTCCAACAATACTAAAGTCGCCGGGTTTTTACAAACCAGCAAATCTCTGAAATGCGAAGCCAGTCCGGCAATAAAATGATGACCGTCAAATCCTTTTGCCAGAATATCGTTATACGCTAGTAATAACTCCGGAATTCTGTTTTCAAGAATTAAATCGGTTACTTTAATATAGTATTCGTAGTCTAATACGTTAAGGTTTTCGGTAACCGCCTGACGTGTCAGATTGGTTCCGCAATAGGAGACAACCCGGTCAAAAATAGACAAAGCATCACGCATCGCACCATCTGCTTTTTGAGCAATGATATGAAGCGCATCATCTTCAAAAACAATGTTCTGACTTTTAGCTACTTCGGCAAGATGTTCTTTGGCGTCCTTAACAGTAATTCTTTTAAAATCAAATATTTGACAACGCGATAAAATAGTCGGGATGATCTTGTGTTTTTCGGTGGTTGCCAGGATAAAGATAGCGTGCCTTGGCGGTTCTTCCAGTGTTTTAAGGAAGGCGTTAAAAGCCGCTTGCGATAACATATGCACCTCGTCGATGATATACACTTTGTATTTCCCGGTTTGGGGTGGGATACGTACCTGATCAATCAGATTACGGATATCGTCAACGGAGTTATTCGAAGCCGCATCCAGCTCAAATACATTGAAGGCAAAATCTTCATACGGATCATCGTAACCTTCCTGATTGATTTTACGAGCCAGAATACGCGCGCAAGTGGTTTTTCCAACCCCACGCGGCCCTGTAAACAGTAAAGCCTGCGCCAGGTGATTGTTGTCAATCGCGTTTAATAAAGTATTGGTAATAGCCTGTTGCCCCACTACGTCTTTAAACGTTTGCGGTCGGTATTTACGGGCTGATACGATGAATTGTTCCATAACTTTATATTACGGCAAATATAGCGGTAAAAATAGCAAATTACAAAACCGCCTGCAGATAGTTTTTAACAATATAAAGGGATAACAAGCTATTCGGTTCTTCCTTTTATACTTAGATCAATTAATACTTTTTCGATATCATTTTCGGAAGATGCCAATTGCCCGGCTACAAATACGCCTTTTTCTCCGGTAATGGATTTAATACCATATACGGTAGCTTCGTCGTCGGGATTGGTTTGGCCTTCGTAACGGTAAATATGAACGATCTCGTAATTGGAAGGATTTTGAATAATATCCTGTTCGTGAATATTAAAATCGACTGAAAAACCTTTTTCGGTCAGTTCTTCCAAAGCTTTGGTAACGGTAGCATAGTGATACATACGGATCATAATTTAAGTTTTGAGGGTTACACTTTAAAGATAAGCATTTTATTCTCAACAGACTATAAAGCAATGTTAAAGTACTGTTGTTTAAAATGCCCGAAACACGAATATTCTACTATCTTTGCAGCCGCAGACCGCCTTATCGTCGTCCGCCTCGGCGGAGGGAGGAAAGTCCGGACACCAGAGAGTAGCATAGCGGGTAACACCCGTCAGTTCCGATTTATCGGGATTAGGACAAGTGCAACAGAAAGTATGTACAGGTAATGCTGTAGTGAAACCAGGTAAACTCTATGCGGT
>NZ_JASLCE010000077.1 GCF_030146175.1 Flavobacterium sp.
ATGAATGACCTACTGCATATTCGAATGGTCCGTATTTCTTTTCAATTTCCAGTATAGCGGCTATAAATTCGGTCATATTACTGGTTTTTCCGGGTGCTTTTCCATGAGCCGGCGCATCAAAACTAAAGACTTGGTAGCCCATTTTCAGGAACTCGTCGGCAATTTTAACCAATTGTGTCCCGCGTCCGCCCCATCCGTGAACCAATAAGACTTTTTTGTCACCGGTTCCATACTGATATAGCATCACTTTTTTCTGAATAGCGGGTATTTCCAACAATTCCTGTTGGCTGTTCCGATCCATTTCAAACTCTCTTTTCGGTATCTTATAACGAATTGGAGTGGTAAATAATTTCATCGCAAACTGCGTTGCCAATTCCGGAGAAATTTTTTCAAAAAGTCTCGCAGTAAATAGAATTACTTTGGGTATTTCCAGAGATTGCTGGTGTTTTGGTTTGTTTTCTTTCATTTCAGTATACTAAAACAGCTGCAAGTTAAGTTATAACTGTCGTTTTATTGATAAATTAATCTTAAAAAATCAGTCCGAAAAAAGGAAGTGACCCGACTATTTTGTTAGGAGATTCATTACTAATTTATCAGGAATTACTAATTTTGTTACAATAAAATCACATCGTATGAAAAGGAATTATCGTTTGTTAGTAGCCGGTTTGTTGGTATTGGGAATTTCCTGTGCTAAAAACCCATTTACAGGAAAAAGTACATTGGCATTAGTGCCGGACAGTGAAATTTTCCCGTCGTCGTTTCAGCAATACAATCAGTTTCTAACTGAAAATAAAGTGATCAAAGGAACCAAGGATGCACAACGTGTTACGGATGTAGGGATGAAAATCAAAGCCGCTGCCGAAAAATGGTTAAATGCCAATGGCTATCAGGGCTATCTGAAAGATTACAAATGGGAATACAATCTGGTCGACAGTAAAGATGTGAACGCCTGGTGTATGCCCGGTGGGAAAATTGTTTTTTATACCGGTATCCTGCCGATTTGTAAAGACGATGCCGGAATGGCAACGGTAATGGGGCACGAAGTAGCGCACGCGTTGTTAAACCACGGACAACAACGAATGAGTGCCGGATTATTACAGCAATTGGGAGCCGCAGGAGTGAGTGCCGCGGTAGGCAATAAAAGTACACAAACCCAACAAATTGCGATGACGGCCTATGGAGCGACTACACAATATGGCGGAATGTTACCGTTTAGCCGTAGTCATGAAAGTGAAGCCGATAAAATTGGTCTGACATTAATGGCGATTGCCGGATATAATCCCGACACAGCTGTAGCGTTTTGGCAACGGATGGCGGCCAATTCCGGAGGACAGTCGCAACCGGAGTTTTTGAGTACGCACCCGAGTAATGAAACCCGTATTGCAGAGATCCGAAATCTGATTCCTCAGGCAAAAGCCGAAGCAAAAAAATTTGGTGTTGCTTTTAAATAAAAAAATATATTATCTTCGAAGCTGTTCAATTAGAACAGCTTTTTTTATACCTATTTATGAAACAACTTGAAAAAGGAAGTAAAAAATTATTAAATGCCTGGGCATTTTATGATTGGGCGAATTCCGTTTATGCGCTCGTAATTTCATCATCTATTTTTCCGCTGTATTACGGGGCTTTATTCCGTATAAAAGGCATCGAAGAAATCCCGCTTTTCGGACTATCGATTCGGAGTGAATCATTGATCAGCTATATAACGGCACTGGGCTTTTTATGTGTAGCGATATTGTCGCCGCTGCTTTCCGGTATCGCGGATTATATGGGGAATAAAAAAACATTTTTAAAATTCTTCTGTTATATGGGAGGTTTGTCCTGTATGGGGCTATATTTCTTCTCCCTGGATAATATTATTTTCGGCTTGCTAACCTATATGTTGGCACTGATTGGTTTTTGGGGAAGTTTGGTGTTTTACAATTCCTATCTCCCGGATATTGCTTTTCCGGAACAACAGGATAGTATTAGTGCCAAAGGTTACGGATTGGGTTATATCGGTAGTGTAATTTTATTGATCATCAACCTTGTTATGGTGATGAAATACGAGATTTTCGGGTTTGAAAACCAACTTAAGGCCATGCAGTTTTCGTTTGTGATGGTCGGTTTATGGTGGATCGGATTCAGTCAGTATACCTATCGTTACCTTCCGGATTATAAAAACGGAAAAAAGATCAAAGGCCAGATTATTTTCAATGGTTTTAAAGAACTGCAAAAAGTTTGGAGTCAGTTAAAGGAAATCAAACCGTTACGCCGCTATTTGGGAGCCTTTTTCGTGTATAGTATGGCGGTACAAACAGTGATGATCATTGCAGCTTATTTCGGCGAACAGGAAGTGGAGTGGGGAAGTGATGAAAAACGAACCATGGGATTGATCGTGAGTATCTTATTGATTCAGTTAATTGCGGTATTTGGTGCGATTATGACTTCAAAAGCCTCGGCTAAATTTGGAAATATTAAAGTTTTGATGGTGATCAACTTCCTATGGATTTTGATCTGTATCTATGCTTATTTTGTCGTAACGCCAAATGAGTTTTATATCGCTGCCGGTTGTGTTGGTTTGGTAATGGGTGGAATACAGGCGTTATCGCGATCGACCTATTCCAAGTTTATTCCGAAAACACAGGATACGACGTCTTTTTTTAGTTTTTATGATGTTGCCGAAAAAATCGGTATTGTGATTGGAATGTTTTTATATGGCTATATCGCCGATATCACCGGAAAGATGCAAAATGCCATTTTGTTTTTGATAATTTTCTTTGTGGCAGGATTATTGTTATTAACCCGGGTACCAAGAGAATAAAAATCAAATTATTACGTTACATTATTAACCCAACAAGATTAACCCCACATGAAACAAATCAAAACTATTGGTCTTATGCTCCTGTTCACGGGAGGACTATTATTAACAAGCTGTGAAACGGAACCCGTTGATGCGAGTTTACTAACAAATACCGGAAATACCGGTGGAAATAATGGCGGTAACAACGGAGGTAATAACGGCGGTGGTACAGCTACCAATGTTATAGGAACCTATAAAATGACCGCTTTTAATACTTCGGTTCCAACCGACCTTAACGGTGATGGAACGCCTTCGACCAACCAGATGAACGAAACAAGTTGTTTTAACAACACTTTGTTAGTATTAAGTGCTAATCATACGTTTACCGCTACGGGAAGCTCACTCGAAATTACGACAGACGGAACCAATACGGTACTGGATTGTACCGAAGATCCGAGTTATGGCGGAACATGGACACTGTCCGGAACTACGTTAACTCTGACGTATACCGATGAAGAAGAAACGTATTCAGACCAATATACCGTTATCGGAAATACGTTGAAAATTTCGATAGAAGAAGGATCGATAGTAGGGGCAGGTTCTGGAGGTGAACCCGCTTACCTAACGGCTAACATTGATATTATTTTTACCAAACAATAATTGACATCAAGAGATTTGAAAAAGCTGCCTTCGGGCGGCTTTTTTTATAACAAATCATTTGTTTTTTCTAAATATATTCACTCGGATACTATGTTAAAATGTTAAAAATAAAATTATATTTGGGACGTTTTTTAACTAACTCATCCACTATGAAGAAAATTACTTTTTTAACCACAATTTTGTTGGTATTTACGGCTTTTACTTTTGTATCCTGTGAAGTAGAATCGATCGATCCGGCTTTAGGCACTAACGGAACCAATAATAATGGCGGAAACACGGGAGGCGGAAATACAGGTGGTGGTAATACCGGCGGTAACGGCGGAACATCTTCCGGTGATTATTGGCCAACAGCCATTAATAATATCTGGAATTATGATCAGAACGGAACTGCGGTTAACATGAAAATCATCGGAACCGATAATATAAACGGAGCGACCTACTATAAGTTTTCACCACAATCCGGATTTTTCGAAGGGAACGGTGCTACTGATGTGACGACCTGGATTCGTAAAAATGGAGGGAACTATATCATGAAAATGGGGGATCTGAATATTAATGCCGGAGGATTAACAGGAACACAAACCGGATATGAAATGATTCTGTTTAAAGATAATATTGCTGTAAACGCAACATGGACGGGGTCTTATACGCAAACAACAACCTATAGCGTATTACCAACCAGCATTGTGATGACAACAAATTATACCGGAAAAATTCTGGAAAAAGACGCTGCTGTAACGGTTAATGGAGTAGCGTATACCAATGTAATTAAAATGAATTTACGTCAGGTCGTATCTGTAATGGGAGCGAATACCATTAGCGATACTGAATATTGGTTTGCAAAAGACATCGGACCGATTCGCGTTGTAACGAACACTGAAGGAAATACTTTTGAGACGGCTATAACCAGTTATACCTTAAATTAAAACAAAATACAACAATACTAAGCCCGGTTGTTACCGGGTTTTTTTATGGCATAAAGATTGATTTATTAGAGTAGCGGTATAGGCGATATGCCAAAGAACCGTTAATTATCAAGGTAATAGCAATAAAGACTTTTATCTTGCAGTACTATTTAATGACAAAATGACTTAAAAAAAACTATGTCAAATCAAAAGATACTCACATTAGACAATTTGTCACTTCATGAAATCGATACCGATGCGGAATTAATCCCTTTAATGACGCCGGAAGACGAGGAAGAAATGAATAACGAAGTGCTTCCGGACGATCTGGCCATTTTGCCTTTGCGCAATACGGTGTTGTTTCCGGGTGTTGTAATCCCAATTACAGCCGGAAGAGATAAATCGATTAAACTGATCAACGATGCGAATGCCGCCGGTAAAATTATCGGGGTAGTGGCACAAAAAGATGAAAACGTTGAAGAGCCAACTGCGGCCGATATTAATACAATTGGTACCGTAGCCCGTATTTTACGGGTGTTGAAAATGCCGGATGGAAATACTACGGTAATCCTTCAGGGGAAAAAGCGCTTTGAGATCGATCAGATCACAACCGAAGAGCCGTATTTAAAGGCTACGGTTAAAGAAGTGCCGGAAAAAAGACCATCGGATAATGACGAAGAATTCAACGCTATTATCGATTCTATAAAGGAACTGGCAATCCAGATCATTAAAGAAAGTCCGAATATTCCTACGGAAGCAACTTTCGCGATTAAAAATATCGAAAGCAAATCCTTCCTGGTTAATTTCGTTTCCTCGAATATGAACCTGATGGTTCCTGAAAAACAGGGACTTCTGGCAATTAATGATCTGACAGATCGAGCGCTGGAAACCTTGCGTTATATGAACCTGGAATTGCAGAAGTTGGAGCTGAAAAACGACATTCAGTCCAAAGTGCGTTTTGATCTTGATCAGCAACAACGGGAATACTTCCTGCAACAGCAGATGAAAACCATTCAGGAAGAATTGGGTGGTGTTTCCTATGAAGAGGAAATCGAAGAAATGCGTCAAAAAGCCAAATCTAAAAAGTGGGACGATAAAATAAAAGCCCATTTTGAAAAGGAACTGGCGAAAATGCAACGGATGAATCCGCAGGTAGCCGAATTTTCAATTCAGCGTAACTACCTGGAATTGTTTTTAGAATTGCCGTGGAATAATTTTTCCAAAGATAAATTCGATTTAAAACAAGCACAGAAAATATTGGATCGCGACCATTTTGGACTGGATGATGTTAAAAAACGAATCATCGAACATTTGGCCGTATTAAAACTGCGTAACGATATGAAATCGCCGATTTTGTGTTTGTACGGACCTCCGGGTGTCGGAAAAACATCGATCGGAAAATCGGTAGCCGAAGCATTGGGAAGAGAATACGTTCGTATTTCCCTGGGTGGATTACGCGATGAAGCGGAAATCCGAGGTCATCGTAAAACCTATATCGGAGCGATGCCGGGACGTATCATTCAGAGTCTTAAAAAAGCAGGAACATCCAATCCGGTATTTGTATTGGATGAAATCGATAAATTGTCAAGCAGTCATAACGGCGATCCGTCATCGGCCTTATTGGAAGTGTTGGATCCGGAACAAAATTCCGATTTCTACGATAATTTCCTTGAAATGGGATATGACTTATCAAAAGTGATGTTTATTGCAACATCCAATAATATGTCGTCGATACAACCGGCTTTACGCGATCGTATGGAAGTGATCAATATGACAGGCTATACGATTGAAGAAAAAATAGAGATTGCCAAACAACATTTGGTTCCAAAACAATTAAAAGAACACGGACTAACGACAAAAGATCTTTCGATTGGTAAAAAACAAATCGAAAAGATTGTGGTGGGGTATACCCGTGAATCCGGAGTGCGAGGATTGGAAAAACAGATTGCAGCGATGGTGCGAAATGCAGCCAAATCGATCGCAATGGAAGAAGAATACAATGTTAAGGTAACCGATGAAGATGTTATTAAAGTATTGGGTGCTCCGAAAATGGAACGCGACAAATACGAAAATAACGAAACGGCAGGCGTGGTAACCGGATTGGCGTGGACTAGTGTTGGTGGTGATATCCTGTTTATCGAATCGATTATTTCCAAAGGAAAAGGAAATATGACGATGACTGGTAATCTGGGAACGGTTATGAAAGAATCGGCAACCATAGCGCTGGAATATATCAAATCGAATGCCGAGCAATTGGGTATTAACCCGGAAGTGATTGCGAATTATAACGTACATATTCACGTACCGGAAGGCGCAACGCCAAAAGACGGACCAAGTGCCGGTGTAGCGATGTTAACCTCACTGGTGTCCAGTTTTACCCAAAGAAGGGTCAAAAAGAGTCTGGCGATGACTGGTGAAATTACCTTACGCGGAAAAGTATTACCGGTTGGCGGCATCAAAGAAAAAATTCTGGCGGCTAAAAGAGCCAATATCAAAGAGATCATCTTGTGTCATGAAAATAAAAGGGATATCGATGAAATCAAACCGGAATATCTGGAAGGATTAACGTTCCATTATGTAAAAGAAATGAGTGAAGTTTTGGAACTCGCGATAACAGATCAAAATGCAAAACATGCCAAAAATCTGATCGCCGAATAAAAACCGCAAACGAATTATAAAAAAG
>NZ_JASLCE010000072.1 GCF_030146175.1 Flavobacterium sp.
TTCATATTCCGTCGCTGGTGCGTCATTATAACGCGTCCAGTTGATTTCCAGTTCTTCGGCACCATCACTTACATTGTTAACCACCATTTCCGACATTCCATTGTATTTAATGAGTCTTTTCGAAACCGGATTAACCGTTGTATTTTTGATATTGTAATAACGATCCGTTTTAAAACGAAGCTGAAGATAGGCCGTAGAATTACTAACTGTAGGAATAATTTGTCCCGACAAATCTCTGTACACTACCTCTTCTACCACTACATCCGCTCTATGAATACCCGGCAACTTATAAACCGCATAATCGTCGAATTTCACGCCCTCAGTCAGGTTGTCGTGTACAATTTTCAACTTAACAGCATAACCCGCCACTTGTCCATTTTGGTTATTATAGGGTATAACTCCCAATTTCACCTCGCAAGAATATTGTGCCTGATAAGCCGGCTGATTCGTTACAAGATCCTTGAAACCAAAATGAATATATACCGCAGGATCAATAGATGTAAAAACATTCTGCTGATTCAAAGAGCCATATTTCGGGTCGGTAATGCTTAGCGTTGGCAAACTATGCAACTGGCTACCCGAGGTAATAGCACCCAAAGTTTCTTCCTGTTGCCCGAAAACAAACGCTGTAAATAGTGTAAATACTAAAATAAATAAACGCTTAGGGATATACATATATCTGATTTTTATTTTATATTATTAGAAACAATTCGTTGATCAATTATTTCGTATTTTTTAAACCGTTGAGCCAAAACAATGCTATTCTTGTTAGAGAAAGAAAGATAGTTTTGTGTATTAATAACCGTAGGAGGAATTGCTTTTCTGCTATAATCGCTATAAACCACTTCCAGTCTCGGATAGTTAACATCTGTTCCTTTATAATCCTTGGAAAAATTAATTCCCGTGTTATAGTAAAAGATCTGTTTTTGTATAAAATAGTTCTTTGACACGTTTAAAATGATCTTGGAATAGGTCAATCCGGAATGAGTTTTGGGTTCCAGACTGATTTCCCAATAGGTTTTATAATCTTTAAACGAATTCAGTTTACACAATTCAAATACTTTATTAAAATCGGCTTCACCGAAATAATTGGCAACCGGATTCGTAACCACAATAGCGTTTTCGGAGTGGCTGACTTTTATATTGGTTTTCTTCGTATTAATAATCTCCGTATCGTTGATTTTAATGTAAACCTCGTTCGCCGCATTTTTATAAAAGACTCCTTTATAATTTTCTTCCACCTTAGTCGACTTATGATCTTTGAACAGTTTATAATCGGTTTTATACTGTAGTGGTTCTGCAATACTGTATCCGGCTGTAATTTTTTTCAAAACCTCTCCTACGGTTTGTGCCTGAACCAGACACCCCATAAAAAGGATGGAAACGGATGTGATGATTTTATTTACCATGACTATCCTTTAGTTTTTAATTACACTTCCGGAACGGGTTTCCTGAATGGTTTTCACACCTCTTTCCGTTTCTTTTTTAATACGAACCAGTCCGCCTTCATTGTCATACTCATAAAAAGTAGCGTAGTTATTATCGTCTAATTCCGACATCAACTTAAAGGTTTCCGGATCGTATACAAATGATTTCATACTACCTTTTAAAGGATGCACGCGTATATCATCAAAATAAACCGGAATACTCGGGCTGTTATTCGTTAGCTCAACTCCAATTGAAATCGTATTGTTGATAGCGCTTGTTTCAGAATACGGAATCTTAAACTTGGTAAAGATGCGTTGCCATCCGTCGATAATTTCACCGGAAGGTGTCGCTGTGATTCTTGTTATTTCGTGTTGTGGCAATGCCTGTTTATTGTGATAAAAAATCAGTGTAATCGCAGGGTTTACAAATGTTTTAAGTTGTTCATTTGTCTCTTCTTTTGCCCAGGCACTTAAGATATATTCCTTTCCGGGTTCCGGTTGGAACGAGTAACAATCTTCACAAAAATCTTTTGTAATGGAGATACCACATGAGATTTGACTGTCTACCAATTTCTCCGAAAGGTAACGATCGTCTGAACCCAGGATATTAAAGTTATCATGACCATAATAATCGGCTGGTTTAAAGTAATCGATACTCGCTACCGGGAATTGATCTGCTGGATAACCCAATAAGAATTTTAACGACTTTCTAAGACGTGATTCGGCTTGTGTTTGAATTACATCGGTATGTTCAACCGGAGCAACTCGGGCGAAATCGTTAGTTCCCAAAGCAGGTGCTACCAAAGCCGGATTTAAATTAGGATCCTGGTTTTGCGCCATTCGCTGACTTACTACCGTTTCCGAATCCACATAGAAACCGTTTTCGATTCCCAGTACATATAAATGCGGAGCATTTGGATTTAATGAAGTTGTTGGATTCGCCGGATTTCTATAATTATCAAATGATTTCATCGTGTTAACCAAATTCGCAACATTGGACGTCTGACAACCATCGGTGATCATAATAACCCCTTTAGGTTTCATCGAGGTGCTTAATGCTTTGTCCAAAGCACTTTTCCAGTAATCGGAACCATGACTGATACCTGTTTGACCGTATCGGGCACCAAAACTGTTAATCCAGTTATTAAATTGATTTAAAGTCGAACCGTTTGTAATTTTAACCTGCATGATGGCATCAGCTCTGTTGTAGGTATCACTGTCAGACATACCGATCAGGGAAACATAGATATTGGTTCCTAAATTATCATTCGTATCGGCTTGTTGCTGTACAAATGCTTTTAGTTGTTTTCTGATTTTTCGGATTTCGGTATCATCAAGCGATCCGGATTCGTCCACTACGATTGCCACGTGTGACATACAGTACAAATCGTCCGGACATAAATTGATATGCTTAACCTTTCCAACCGTATTATTTGACGAACCGTTACTGAAAGTCGTTTTAAATGTCGCCTGCATATCCGGAGCAACAAAATTATTGAACTCCACATTCGTAATACTTAAATTACTTAGAAGCGGAACCACCACGTCATATTGTGAACCGTGTGGATTAAAGGAGAATGAAATCGAACCTCCTGAATTGGCAAAGTTGTAAATTTTAGGGCTCGGATCCGTAACATAGGGCGCCAAAGCCGTTAACTCCGTACAAGTATATCCATTAGGCACACTCGCAGTAGGAAGTGTTCTTAATTTATTGATCAAATTAAGGAACAAGTTTTTAATTACCGGAGCATTTGGATTTGTTGTCGTACAATATACTGGTGTTGCCGGACAAAAATCGATATGCTTCACCGTATGATTCGGCTCCATCACACCCGTATTATAAAGCACCGGAATTGTCGAAACTAAATTGGGCGATGAATATCCGGCCAAATCGATACCGGTTACAGTGGTATTTGGCGTAAATCGTAGCGATACATCATAATCGGAACCATGATTTGTAAATGAAAAACGGAAATACTCGTTGTGACTTGTAAAATGCGCGTTGTAAATTTTCGGATTCGGATCGGAGATATACGGTACTAATGCACTCAATTGCGGTGGAAAATACCCATCCGGAATCATACCATCGGTTACCATTTTTGTAACCAAATGGTTTATTAAATTAAGATATAAGTATTTTACAATTACGGTATTCGGATTATTGGAAGCACAGAAGTTACTACAATTCTGAACCGTAAACTGCTGTTCAACCGAGAAGACACATCCACTATCATAATTCATAACATCTATATAAATCGTGTAGGTACCCGCTTCCAGCGCATTGATATACACCTCATTGCCGCCGCTATACGTACCGGTATATACGGTAGCGCCACTTGAATTTAGAATCGCGATACTATAATCGGCACTCGCCATAGAAGGGTAGAAAGTCGCCTTAATAAATTGTCCGGCGCATAACGCTTCCAGTCCGGAAGAACTTGACAAAATCATTCGGTTTTTTTCGTTACAAACCGGTAATCTGTCCGGGCAGAAATCGACGTGCATCACTTCAAACCGTTTTAAATAGATTTTATAGCCCGGATAAATCTCAGAATAATCACCTTGTAAATCCAAATAATGTCCTGAATCGGAATAACCACTTAAATCAATATCAAAATTAACATTGGCGATATCCGAAAAACTACCGGAAAGCCAAACATCATGCTCACCGTGATCTCCTGTAAAAGAGAAACGCATTTCCGTTAGAACAGTATTCGAAGGATCGAAAGCGGAAACAAAATGTGTAATCTTAGGATTCGGATCCGTAATAAACGGTTTTAGTGCGTTAAATTCCGGTGGGTTACTTCCTTCAATCTGATAATCCGGTACACCACTATTCTTGGCGTTAACCAGGTATTTTATAAACTTCAGGAATATATTTTTTACTATCGGTGAATTTGGATTATCTCTGGTACACGATTCCCAACGTTTTCTTTCGGTTGTTACAGCCGTTGTATTATCCGCAACCGCTACCTTTTCCACTTTTGCATCAGCAACACGCTTAGTTGCTGTTTCTTTTGCCACCTTTGGAGCTTCGTCCATATATTTAGGCAGCTCTCCCAATGGTTCCAATAGATCTTCGGCTAGTTCGCCGGTTACGTTGTTACCATTAATTAAAAAACGAGTCAACGCCTGAAATGCGTCCGGGTCTGCTTTTAATTCCCCTTCAAGATTATTGTCATTTAAAACGATATCGGTAACATGGCCGTCTTTAACGGTAATACCATACCATCCTGTTTTCTTTGCAGCATCCCAGGAAGTCACAACCGATTTAGGATTCGTAACATCCCAACCCTTATTGTTTTTCCATTTCTTACCATTAGTACTGTTATATATATCGATCAGTGCCTGTTTTTCTTCCGGAGTAACCTGAGCCAAAACAGTCATGCCAGACAATAGTAAAAACACTATTAAAACTAAATTTTTCAATTTTATACGAATCATCTCTACTACTATTTTTTAATGACTTTAGCTAATTCTTTTTGTACCGGTTTTACTTTGGCCACTGGACTACTTGGCACATCAATACAGGAAACCACCTGTTTTTTAAGCAGTGCTTTTTTACCGGCTTCAATTTTCAAACTTTTTCTACCGGTATGCGATTGTTTCGACGAAACAGTTACTTCATTTGGTACAAGTAATCCCTGGAAATTAAAGTGCGCTGATGTCAGACAGGTAGAGAAATCATAATCTTCAAATCCGTCAAAAGCCATTTCTTTATATTTTGCATTAGATGCCACCGCGATCGGGAATCGGTTATTATAACCGAAGAACGCCGATGAATAACGATTTAACGCATCTTTGTTTTCTACTTCCTGACCATATGGGTTGAACTGTGTTATTTCTGATGCAAAAGTCCATTTACCAAAGTTGGAATACAGTGCATTCTTCTCCCATCTCCCAGTAAAAGCATTATAAACATAGAACGACTCATAATTGTTGAAGAAACCTGTTTTTCGCAGTGTAGGGTTCAGATCATTCGTATTATCGGTAAAATTTCTTCCGGTTAAATACGCATACGATTTGTTGGCTCTCCAGTTTCCTAAAACATTATACAAATATGGATTGTACGAGTTTGCGGCGATATCATCCGGGTCACTGGTATTATTGTCTTTTTCATATTCAAAAACAAGGTTATGTCCACTGTCATAGGTCATCTTTGGTAAATCACATTCACATTGTGCTGCCCAGATATTACTGTATTCTACTGCCGATGCATTTACGATTCTGTAATCGTTAAATGTTGACGAGTAAAATGGGTTGCTTCCGATGTTTGATTTCATCGATACCATCTGATTATTTCCGTTATACGTGTAAAGCGGATTTTTAGTCGATGTTATTGCTGACATGGAGTCTTCCAACCTGTTTCGATATCCGGATCGGATGATCTTAATACTACCATTAATGATATTATCCCTGGTGATACGCAAACCATTGCGATCAATCATCATAAATTCATTTCCGATTTCTTTATTTTGAACTACCCAGGCGAAAAATGTCTGGTCTTGTTCCGATCGGTTGATTCCATTAACCCACACTTCATCACCATCCATTAAATATTTGGCTGCACTATAACCACCATCCATTTTATATTTATCGGTGTTATTTATATTGGAAATAGCACATTCCATTCCGATATTTTTCGCTACCTGCCCCATTCCTTTATACGACCAGTATGCCGGGAAATTAAAGCTGTAATAATTATCGTTATATTCATTTGTCGTTTCCGTTAACAGTACTTGTCCGGTATCGGCATCCCATGCGCTATTTTTCGTGGACACTTTAGATCCGACATCATACACTACTTTTTCGGATAAAATACCACTACTATGAATCACTTTTGTAGTTACAGCAGTTCGGATCTGATTTTCATGTTTCGAATAACTCGGTAATGGAACCGGTATAACCACAAAAACCAGAAACAACGGAATACCGGCAGTATTAAAGTGAATACCGGCCGTTTGTGTTACCGATTTACTTTCTCTAAAATCGTTGATTACGTCATAATCTACTCCTACCAGTTTTGAACTAATATTTCCGGAACCATCAACGGTAGTAACCACGTTGTTTAGTTTCCCCTGACTTTTAGGTGCATTTGGATTTTCTCTGTATTTATAATCCACTCCGGAGATAAAAGCAAGTTGTCCTTCGGCATAGACACGTTGGCTCTTCATCTTACCATCCATATCATTGGTATGGATCGAGTATCCCTGAGACAATGTTAAATGATCTCTAACATTGATTTTTAACAAGCTTGCCAGGATATCCGATTTATCATATTTCGATGACATAGGCGTATAGTTAACCACAGTAGGGAAATCGTAAGTCGTATAGAATTCGGTTACCACCTGTCCTGTAGCATGTCGTTTTACCATACCCGGATCCCGTGGCCCTAACGATTTCCCCCTTGGAAGGTTTTTAACCACTACCCTACTATAGGTAATTTTCGGTGACGGGAAAAACGATTCTCCAAAAGGTTTTTCGACATAGTTTTCCGTTTCAGGACCTAATAATAAACTTTTGCTTGTTTTATCATAAAATGGCTCTACAAATGGATTTTCTTTAGCCCCAATCGGCTCATAGCTTGCTACTCCCGATGTTTTACCTTGTTCCGTTTTATAGGTATATACCTGACCGTAATATTGTTTATATAATTCATCACTTGGGTTATCGGTCATGATTTGCCATTCGTCATGCATTTTAACTTCTTTCACACGACTACCGCCACCGATTTTTTCACGGTTCGGTTGCATTAAACGAATCCATGATTTTCCGGAGATAAATTTGCTGGCAATTCCTTTTTCTTTTAGTTTCCCGTTTGGACTTTTGAAAATATCCAACAACGTTGGAATCCAACCGATAAGTTCCATCACAACACCTTCAAGATTGTTGGTGTCTTCCTCATTATTCATACTATAAACCACACGGTTTAGGTTTTGTCTTCCGAAATACCAACCCGCTTTTGATATCGGGTTCACTTCCGGATTACCACCGTCTCCCTGGTTTACCATTTCAATTTTAATAGACGCATAACTGTCACCGTTACCGTCCTGAATAAAGTTATACGTTTGATTTTTGACCACGTTTAGATAACCCGTCACATAATCGTATTTGGCATTATCATTTGGCGCCATATTCACTAAAAACCTAAAATAAATTGGGTCATTTTGTATTGGCTTGATATAACGCTCATGGAAGTCTTGAAAATTAGAGTCGTCTAATTTGATGTACAAATAACGCGAAGGGTTAAATGATTCATATAGTTTTGTATTGTTTAACTGACTTAGGGATGTTAATGGCGCCTGACCGGCTCCCACCACTTTAAACATTTCCATCACATCTCGATCCTGAACATGAGCATAATCATCAGCTTCATAATTCAACTCTATTCTACCACCCGATGGCAAACTAACGTTGTTTAATAACCAGGCAGAAGCATATTGATCTGCAGCAGTCCTGTCTTTTTGATCCACATATCCGAATTCGGCATTAGATAATGCATCGTTTGTTCCGCAACCTACATTCGCCGCAACTGGCTTGTAATTCCCCCATATATCATAGGCCTTCATATCGTAAGAAGGATTATACCCATAATTAAAGGTATAAGGTGTGTATTTACCCATATTGGATTTCTTATAGGTAAAATATACTTTTTTAAGTGTTAGTTTTCCTTTTTGACCATCGTAAGCGCCTCCCGACATATTTGCGTTTTCGTGGTTTTCAACTCCCTGACACAAACTATAATCGTATTCAAAATGGGCTACTTTAATAGGTGTAGCCGCTGTAGGATTGGCTAAATATTCCGGTTTCGAATACAATGAAATCTTATCCAGTTTATACGACTTCGAATCCAATCCGATACCTCCGTTTTCACCTTTTACACCGTAAGCGTCTTTACGTGGTGAGATCTCAAAAATAGCAACGTGTGTTTTCGTTTCGATTTTTTTGATATAAAGCATTTCTTTTTCACCGTACTGATAGTTTCCTTTGTTATCCTTTTTACTGGAACGTAAACCTTCATCATAATTGGCTACATTTTCTTTAAACGGAATACGCCATTTATAGGGTTGTGTATTATTATAGGTAAACTTCGTATAAGTCCCTAAATCGTCATCGGTAGGACCGTCATCTTTTAAATCCTGATAATCGGATGACAAAACAGACGTCAATAAATACGTATGTGCATAAGCCGGAGTTGTAACCCTGTTAAAATACTGGTCACCGTCTTTACTGTTATTGGCTGAGTTATCACTACCCGGGTTATAATTTACCAATCCTTTGGAACAGTTTACACCCGGATTACTTCCTACATCAAACGTAGCTTCTCTCTTTATGGAGTTATATGCCGCACGTCCAAAGATATAGCGATCGCCTCCTTCTTGTATAATTCGTACCTCAGAAGTATGATGATCGTGTTTTCCTGCTAACGAGTACGGGCTAAATTGCGTTTTAAAACCAAATTTTTGCGCTTCCGTACGGGTTAACTTTTGGATAACCTGATTTCTGTTTAAACGTCCTTCTCTTTTTACATAGCTGGCGTTCTGTATATAACTACCGTTTCTGGAATAATTCAGAATAGTATTCCTTGAAAACTTAGTCCCTCCAATTTCCAGTTTAATCGGATCATAACCTCCTAATTGCGTATTGAATAAGTTTAATTCTTTATCAACATGCTCTCCTCCGATATTTTTGAAGAACACTTTTTCATAATCCACTTTATTACCATTCACCTTCTCTCTAAATCGCGCCAAAGCCGGATTATTACTCATCCACAATCCTGTAGCACTATTACCTTTAGTAATCGTTGCATCGAAACCAAAGTGGACACCTCCACCGGCCCCAAATTCAAGACCTAAACTACCACCGTTGGTATCGTCTTGTATATAACTATCGTACACAAATCCCACCTGCGATTTATACGGACGGTACATTCCTGCTACCCCTTGTCCTTGAACACTATACAAATCGTATGTATTGTTCGTAACCGGTAATGATGTTGTATTTTTATTAAACGTTCTGTCTTTTTCTCTGTTAAAATCTAAGATATCAGCACTTCCGGCATTATAGCTATTTTCAAAACCATATCCTCTTTCTGTTTTATATTTTTCAGAACTTTTAATTCCCTGACTGGTTCGGTATCCGGAAAACTTCATTCCCGGTTCCACACCCCAAAACTCTCCTTCCACATTCATACCAAACATATAGTTGGACGACACCATTCCAACACGTTTTGTAGGTGTAAAAGATACATCCGCAAACGACAAAGAGCCTGATAAATCTTGCTGATTCTTTATATATTTAAGATTATTGTTGTTTTTGGCTGCCTTATATGACATCGTCATTGTCTCCAATCCTTTTCGGCTATTTAAGCTCACCCCAAGACTCCCGGTTAAAGTATTTTCATTTTTATCTTTATCGGTTTTCTTTTTATTGAACGACACACTTGGCGATACCGAAACGCCTTCGGAAGAAGATGATTCCATATTCATCCCTACAGAAAGGTTATCACTGATTTGATAGCTCAAACCACCATTAACCGAGAATCCAAAACCATCGTAATTGTTATACTTCACACCAAGTCCGATACTTGGCATGGCCATTTCGCCAATACCAAATCCGGCAAGAAAGAGGTTTACATTCGACCCGATGGTCACATTGTCTTTCATGTTATTTTCATAGATCATCTCGTCTCCTTTGAAATCATCTGGCAAACCACGCATTTGTCGGTTAATCTGCCCTACGTTCAAATCCCAGCCTAAACCAACCCATGAGGCTTCCTGATCCATGGTAACTCCGGAATTGTATGCCAGATTTAACGGATAACCACCAACATCCATAATCGGGATATTATAGTTAAAATCACCGCTGGCCAGATCGACCATATCGGAAGTATCAATAGGTGTAAACGATTCAAACTCCGGTTGTGAAGGACCCGTGGTTAACGCATACGCTGCCATTGGCTGAACCATTTCTAAAAACAACATCATTGCTAAATAAATAGCAACGACTTTTGTAACCTTACTTGTTCTGATTTTTTGGATCATAATAATATTTCTGTAAATGTGTCTTTAAACTTAAATTTCAATGTTCCTTTGCGGAATAACTGGTCTTTATAAATCAATTGGATTTTTTCATTTGGATCAATTCCGGAAAAGAACAATACTATTTTCTGGAAAGGTGCTATTTTATAATTGCGCTCGTAGGAAACGCCATTACACGGTATTGTATCATTTTTGGAGGTAACCACATAAAAATCGTTATTGATAGCAAACGACATATATTTAACCGCATCGGCATAAGGCAATCCTGTAAATTGATCGGATAAAAGGTCTTTTTCCTGATCCTGTTGGAACGTAAATTCAACTACCCGCTCCTGTTTGTTGGCTTCATAAAGTGAATCCACTTTAAACAGATCGGTTGTTCCCTGGTCTTTTAAAATGTAATATTGAATGGGCACTTCGGTAGCCGTAAAATTAATATCGTCTACTTTTTGAGAATATTCGCGCGACTTCCAGCCGATTTTCTCTAACTGAAAATAACGGGAACGGATTTCTGAGTCATCCCTACCCGTTGTGGTTGTCTTTTCTTTTTTACAGGAGCATAATGAAAAAACAAAAAATATAAAAAGTAGTTTTCTATACACTCGCATATTTTTTGTTTAGCTCAATAGGTGTTTTATTCTCAGCTCTTACCATTTCATTTTTAAATGAAACAATACGTGCTTTTTGAATAGCTTTTTTTGGTAAAATTCGGCGCATGCAATTAAAATATTGTTCTTTTCATTTTTTAATCTTAATCTGACAGCATCATCGTGGATGAAACTCGTATTTCTTAAATAAAATTCTACTTCTTATTCATTAAAGTCGATAAAAATGCACCTTTACACCTCCACATCTAAGACATTAATTACCACAAATTGATCTAATAACCACGTAGTACTACGTAAGATCAATTGTTAAATTTCACACAAATGTAAAATTTTATTTCAAAGAAAAAAGCGGATGATGTAAAAATTATACCACTATTTCATCTTTTTTTACAAAAAACATTACAAAAATTATCTTAAAACCCTTGTCAATCCTACAAAAGTTAAGATTCTCAAAACAAACCATAAAAAATAAAAAAATGCACCAATTGCATCAAAATTTGAAGGCAAACAAATTTTTTCTACTTAAACTCAAATTTCCTATTTTTGAAACATCAAAAAATGTTTAAGGATGAGTGCAACAAGACACAATTGGACCAAAGAAGAAATCATTGCCATATACAATAAACCATTAATGGATCTGCTTTATGAAGCAGCCACAATTCACCGAATCAATCACGACCAAAACACCGTTCAAGTATCGACCCTATTATCGATCAAGACCGGAGGATGTCCGGAAGATTGCGGATACTGTCCTCAGGCTGCGCGCTACCACACCAACGTCGAAGGTAATGACCTGATGTCGGTACAACAGGTAAAAGCACAGGCGTTACGTGCAAAATCAAGCGGTTCCTCCCGTGTTTGTATGGGAGCAGCGTGGCGAAACGTTAAAGACGGACCGGAATTTGATCAGGTATTGGAAATGGTGCGTACCATCAACAAATTGGATATGGAAGTTTGTTGTACATTGGGAATGCTTACGGAAAATCAGGCGCAACGTTTGGCTGAAGCTGGACTTTATGCCTACAACCACAACCTTGATACTTCGGAAGAATACTACAAAGAGGTTATCTCTACACGAGGATACGAAGACCGTTTGCAAACGATCGAAAACGTACGAAAAACCAATGTAACCGTTTGTAGCGGTGGTATTATCGGAATGGGAGAAAGTATCGAAGACAGAGCCGGAATGCTGGTAGCCTTATCGACTTTAAACCCACAACCGGAATCGGTACCAATTAACGCATTGGTAGCCGTAGAAGGAACTCCGATGGAAGAAGAAAAACCGGTTGAAATCTGGGAAATGATCCGTATGGTTGCCACAACCCGTATTGTTATGCCGGAAACCCAAGTACGTTTGTCTGCCGGAAGAACGCAAATGTCCAGAGAAGGTCAGGCGATGTGTTTCTTTGCAGGAGCCAATTCGATCTTTGCAGGAGATAAACTACTAACCACGCCAAATCCGGATGTAAACGAAGACATGAAGATGTTCCAGGAACTTGGTTTAGCACCACAAAAACCTTTTATTAAATTAATGCAACCAGAAACAGTAGAAGCCGAGGATTCCAAATTCCAGGCCTTGGGCGAAAAACCAAAATGGACCCGACCAGGACACTCAATCGAACGAAATCTGGAAGCTTCCATCAAAAACAAAAATCAGGAAACCGTTTAAATTTTAATTTAAAATAATTTCACAAAAAGATAAAGCTTTATTAACTTAGCTCCTGTTTGCAAAAAACAAATTAGGAGCTTTTTTTTTAAAATAATCTCATTGTATTATGCCTTTACATTTAACCGAAATTGAACGCGTAAAAACCATATCAAAAGAAGATTTTTACAAAAACTATGTAAAAAAGCAGAAACCACTAGTCATCGAACAACTGACAACCGACTGGCCCGCCTACGAAAAATGGAAGCTAAACTATATTAAAGACATTGCCGGCGACAAAACAGTACCACTATACGACGACAGGCCCGTATCCCATAAAGACGGATTCAACGAAGCTCATGCGACGATGAAAATGGCCGATTATATCGATCTGCTACAATCCAAACCAACCAACTACCGTATTTTCCTATACAATCTGATGAAAGAAGTACCATCCCTGCAAAAGGACTTTAAATGGCCGGATATTGGATTACGACTGGTTAAACAACTTCCGATGCTGTTTTTTGGAGGTGAAAATTCAAGAGTATTCATGCACTTTGATATTGATTATTCCAATATTTTACATTTCCATTTCAATGGAAAAAAACAGTGTATCCTTTTCGAACCAAACCAAACGCCTTATTTATACAAAATTCCACATGCTTTGATTTCGAGAGAAGATATCGATTTCGACAATCCGGATTTTGAAAAATGGCCGGCTTTAAAACACGCAAAAGGGCTTATCTGTAACCTAAATCATGGTGAAATGCTCTATATGCCGGAAGGATACTGGCACTATATGAAATACCTCACTCCCGGATTTTCGATGAGTTTACGGGCGTTTCCAAGAAGCATTTCCAATCTGTCAAAAGCCGCTTATAACGTATTCATCATGCGTCATTTCGACAACTTTATGCGAAGACGAAAAGGACAGCAATGGATCGACCATAAAAACGAGCAGGCGATTATTCAGACACATAAAAAACTAGGTATACAATAACATTTCAAAGCACATTAATTGATGCAGCACAAACACCAATACTACTCAATTGATGACGCCATAAAAAAACTGGAATATTATTGTGGTTATCAGGAGCGATGTCATGCGGAAGTAATTCAGAAACTACAGCAAATGCATATGATTCCGCAGGCTATCGACACAATAGTGGTACACCTGATCGAAAATAACTTTCTAAACGAAGAGCGTTTTGCCCGCAGTTTTGCCCGGGGAAAACACCGTATCAAAAAATGGGGAAAGCTCCGGATTGTTAACGAACTTAAATTCCGGGGCATCTCCAAATACAATATCGACAGTGCGCTAAAAGAATTCACTCCCGAAGAATATTTCGAAACTTTCGACACACTGGCCGATGCGACCTGGAATTCCATTAAAGAATCCAATCTCCTTAAAAAGAAAAAAAAGTTTTGTGATTCCCTACTTCGGAAAGGCTATGAATCCAATCTGATTTTCGAAAAATGCAGTGATTTAAGTGCGGAATAATTTATTTCGACAACAACACACTCACGGCATTACCGCCAAATCCTACAGCGTTGATCAATACTTTACGAATGGTTGCCGGTTTTGAAACCGGATTATCCCGAAAGGGGATTCCTACAAATTGCTGATATTGCAACATCAACACTGCCAGCTCTACACTTAATATTCCGGAGGAACCGAAAGTATGTCCGATTTTCCATTTATTAGTGGTTAGCATCGGCATATGATCACCAAATACTTTTTCGACGGCATTACGTTCCGACACATCTCCTTTTATCGTTCCCGGCGCATGGAGTACAATAGCGTCAACTTCTGTCGGATCAATCCCGTTTAAAGCCATTCGCATGGACTTCTGAAAACATTCCGCATCGGCAGATATAGAAACATTGTGCTGCAGCATTTCCGTAGCATAACCAATTCCCTCAATCCAGGCAAGTGCATTTACATTTTCACCGGTTTCCAGACAAGCCATAGCCGCGCCTTCACCAAGAACCATCGTATTACTTTTTTTATCGAGATCAAATGCTTTACAAGGATAGGAATCTTCTAAGGTTGAATAGATTTTCATTGCTTTTAATTGCGCCAGCGTAAAAGGCGTTAACGGCGCTTCACTTCCTCCAACAAGGAATTTATCGGCCATTCCGGATTGCAGCCAGGCAACACCATTTAAAAGCGCATGCAACGCCGTCGAACAGGTAATCGAATGCGAAATATCCGGGCCGTCGTTATTCAGGTCATTCGCCACCCACGAAGCGATATTCCCCAATGTAGTTGTAGGCGATGCCAATGTAGCCGTTGATCCGGTTTCTAAAAACTCACGGTGGTACTTTTCAAACAATTGCGTCGCGCCTCTGGACGAACCAATATTGATTCCAAAACGACCGTCATTCCAGCCCGCCTGCGCTACCGCTTTACGGGAAGCCGCAATAGCATACAAAACGGAATCATCCAAATTTTTATATTTTACATCCGAAAACCTCAGGGCTTCTATGCTTTGTTTCACATCGGCAGCAAGAGCCGCTACCGGAAATACGGAATCACCCACCGGCAAAAACCGGATATAACTTTCCGGATTCCCGTAGGCTTCCCAAATTGTAATCGGATCATCACCCAAAGGAGAAACGGATGCCAGGCCTGTTATCGCAATCTTGTTTTTCAACGTAAAAGTATTTGGGTGCAAAATTAAAACATATCCAACGCTTCCCCGACAATCTGGTACACTTTTTCAAGTTCGGCTTCCGAAATAATATACGGCGGCAGTATATATACAATATTCCCAACCGGACGTAATATGATTCCTTTTTCGATAAAGAAACGATACAGGGTATTTCTAAAATCTCCGTAATAACTATCCGATGAATCTCTCTTAAATTCCAGCGCGAAGATCACCCCCAAAACACGAGTAGTTTTTACCCGCGGATGATTTTTGACGCGCGCCTGAAAAGCCAGATGTTGCTGATGAATTCTCGCAATACCTTTTTGGATTTCTGTATCGGAAAGCAACTCCAAACTGGCCAATGCTGCCGCACAACCGGTTGGATTTGCCGTAAAAGTATGCCCGTGGAACAAAGCTTTATTCACATCATCGTCATAAAAACCATCGAACAACTCTTGTGTAAAGGTCGTTAATGCCATTGGAATCGTACCTCCGGTTAGTGCTTTGGAAAGACACATCATATCCGGTTGTTGTATCAGATAGTCGCAGGCGAAATTTTTTCCGGTTTTTCCAAATCCGGTCATCACTTCGTCGGCAATGGTAAATACACCGTATGCTTTACAACTTTGGATTAACTTATCGAGTTGCTCCGGTTCATACATCACCATACCGGCTGCACCCTGAACCAAAGGCTCAAAAATAAACCCGGCATATTCGTTGGTTTGCAACAAGGCATGCAACGCTTCGAAACTAGCCGCTTCATTACCCGGTGTTGGTACCGGAATTCGCGTTACCTGAATCATCGAGCCCTGGAAAGCCTCGGTAAAAAAAGAAATACCGCTGGCCGCCATAGCTGCAAACGTATCGCCATGAAAGGCGTTTTCGAAAGCGATGATTTTGGTTCGCTTTTCTCCTTTATTAAAATAATATTGTAAGGCGACTTTTAAAGCAACTTCGACCGCCGTAGATCCATTATCGGAAAAGAAAATCTTTCTCTGATTATCCGGTAATATTGGAATCAATTTTTCTGCCAGTGTCACCGCCGGTTCGTGTGTAAACCCACCAAAAAGTACGTGTTCCAGTGTCGTTAGCTGTTTGTAAATCGCATCGGCAATAACAGGATTGGAATGCCCATACGGATTGACCCACCACGAAGCAATAGCATCGATATATTCCTTTCCGTTTTCATCCCATAATAAAGCTCCTTTTCCTTTCGTTATAGCTATATGCGGATGCGCTGTTTTATGTTGGGTATACGGATGCCACAAATGATTTGCGTCGGCTTTTTGCAATCTGTTATTTTCCACTGTACACTTCTTTTTTTATATTTCGATTCTGTACTGCAAAGATAAAGCGCACTTTCGGATTACTTTTTGAAAACAAAAAAGTTTAACATTAAACCATTTATCGTTTTATTTGTCTAAAAAAAGAACCTTATCAGAAAAAATTATGAAAACAACTATTAAATTACTAACTCTTACTGCTTTGATGGCTATCTCCTGTAATAGTAACAGTGATAGTTCCGATACCGGTAGTACTCAAGACACCACTGTTGCAACGGATGCCAAAGCGCAAGCTTTTGAAGAAGATGTGGAAGGGATTAAAGAAGAAGTATTGGCCGGCGACGGTTATTACGCTTCTAAAAACGTAGACACGCAGCTACCTCCTTCAAGTTGCCGTGTGATCACTCAGGAGACACTAACCAACGGAGACAAAAAATTTAAAGTTGATTTTGGAACCGGATGCATCGACAACAATGGAGACAACCGCAGCGGAATCATTTATATTGTAGCACATAGAAATACGACAACCAACGAAATTACTGCCGCCATCACATTCGACAACTATTACATCAACAGTCATAAAATTGAAGGTACCATTAACGTCAGCAGAGTGGTTGTAAACAGCGTTCCAACCTTTACCCGCGAAACAAACATCAATATCATCCAGCCTTCCGGTGGCGGAACGATTCACCGAGAAGGAAGCTTTAACATCGAAAAGATTGGTGGTGTATCCACTCCATTGGTTTTCACAGATGATGTTTTCAGCATTAGAGGTAGCGCGTTAACCACCTTACCAAACGGAACCTTATTACATATGGAAATTACCGAACCGTTAATCCGAAACATCGGCTGTCCGGTTATCGTAAAAGGTAAAAAAACAATCACCAAAAATTCGCAAACCTTCACATTGGACTATGGTAACGGAAGTTGCGATGATATTGCAACCCTTACCCTTCCTGGTGGAACTGTAGTAACAATATACCTATAAAAAAAGGTCGCCTGCAAAGGCAACCTTACAATCAAAACCTGTCGGATTACTAAAACTGACAGGTTTTGTTTTTTATAAACCCAACAATGTTTCAGCAAACAAGTCGGCATATTCCTTAACCACGTTTTTATCGAAATAGGGTTCTTCATCGATTCGTCCCAGGAATTGAATCCCGGTACGATTTAAAATGATGGATTCCGAATCCGGGTTTTCTTTTCCGCTAAAAATAATTCCGGCGACAGCCAACCCTCTTGTCTTTAGAGCTTCGATTGTCAATAGCGTATGATTGATACTTCCCAAATAATGACGCGACACGACAACCACCTTATAATCCGGCTGGATCAGATCGATAATCGAATCCGTATCGTTTAATGGCACCAATACACCACCGGCACCTTCAATAACCAGGTGATTTTTCGTTTTCGGTTCTTTGATTTTTTTTAAATCGATAATCACATCGTCGATTTTTGCCGCCACATGCGGACTTGCCGGCGTATTTAAAGCATAAGCATTATCGAAAATCCGGGTTTTGGTATTCGATAATTTTTCTTTTATTTTATGACTATCGGAATAATCCAGATCACCCGCCTGAACCGGCTTCCAGTAATCGGCTTCCAAAGCCTCGGTTATAATAGTTGCGGCTACGGTTTTCCCCACATCGGTCCCGATACCTGTTACAAATAGTTTCATATTTTTTTATTTATCATTCTGATATTTCTATATATCTGAACGCTTTATTTCATATCTAAAATAAAAAAACCTCAGAGCAAGTCTGAGGTTATAATTTCTTTTTTTTAAGTGCAGCGTTAAAGCATTTCTGAATAACGGGACACTTGTGCAAAGATACAACATTCTTTTTTTGAAAGAAACAAATTCCTTTCAAAAAACAATCTTTACAGGGAATAATTTATTTTATTTAAAATGATTTCCTTTATCGCCTCGTCTTTTTCGGAATATTCTTTAAAAAGTTCATTCACACTTGTTCTTAATTCACCAGCCCTATTAGACGACACTTGTTCTAGTATAAAAACAATCACTTTTATACACGAATCCAAACAATGTCTATCATTATTATTAAAACTATAAAACGGAAGTTTTGGTATTCCATATGTGTTTCTTAAATCAAAAACAACTCCGCTATGTGCGCAATAATTTCTTACAAACACAACAACTTCCATAATCTGAATAAATTTTTTAATATCATTGACATTAAAAATTTTGGAAATCCGCTCTTTTGTTTTGCTATCCAGTAACGATTTATAAATCTTTAAATTTGTTCCAAATGTAAAATATTCTAATGTTTTCCATGCCGGAGCATATTTGTCATTTATATATCTTTTATGATGTTTGGCAATAACATTATTCTTTTTAAACTCATCATTATAATACAAATCAAAGTTCTTAATAAAAGTATTATCAATTACTTTAGTATCTACAAACCAGGTAGGACTGGTTTTATTGATATTCGACACATAATAAATTATTTTCGTCCGGAAACTCAATTCAATTCTATTGATAAATTTTATTAATACATGTCGTAAATCAACATCCATGTAATACAACTCTAAAATAGTCGAAAATCGTGTTCCTTCTTTAAAATTATGCTTATCATCAATCTCGAAAGGATTCCAGTAAAATCCCAGTCTATAGTAACCAATATCTAATAAAATTTCTTTAATCTTTTCAGACGGTAAATCTAAAACCATTCCTCTTTCTTCAAGTTTTGCAATTTGCTGATCTGTAGTCGTAGCTATATTCCCCATTTTAGCTCAAGATTTTCTTAAAGATAGTAATATTCTACAACTATTAACCGCCTCAACAATTACATTTACAAAGAGTTAAACCTAACACCAGCAAAACACGACTTAAAATCAATCACTCTATAACAAGCGATTTAAAAGGTGCAACACTTCCGATATTTCTGCTGTTGTATTATAACTATGCAAACAAAAACGCAATCGTTCCTGTCCTTCCGGTACCGTTGGCGCCATAATCGGGCGTACATCAAATCCGGATTGTTCCAATTGACGGGCAATATTTTTCACTTTTTCATTTCCCGGAATCACAGCCGATTGTATGGCCGATTTACTTCGGATAAACAATGGCTTTAATCCCAACAGATTCTTTTCCCGATTAAAATGAACGATATTTTCTTTTAACCGAATTCGCGCTTCGGCTTCCGTTTCCAAAGCCAAATATCCCGCCTGTATTGTTGCAATCGCATGCGGCGGCAAACCTGTCGTATAAATAAAACTCCGCGCAAAATTGACCAGATATTCCTTGAGTCTTACGTCGCCCAACACCGCAGCTCCATGACAACCTAATCCTTTTCCATAGGTCATAATTCGGGCAAAAACAGCTTCGCGGAGTCCTAACGCATCGATCAATCCTTCTCCTTTTTCGCCAAACACACCTAAAGCATGTGCTTCGTCGACCACAAAAAAACAACCATATCGTTCGGAAAGTGTCCCCATTTGTTCCAAATCGGGCGAATCGCCATCCATAGAAAAAACCGTTTCCGTCACGATATAAACGGATCCCTGATCATTTTGAAATCGCTTGATCTGGCGTTCGAGATCTTCCAGATCGTTATGCAGGAATTTATATGCCCGTGCATTCGAAAGGCGAATTCCGTCACGGATGGAAGCATGACTTAATTCATCAAACAACACCACATCGTTTCGTTGCGGCACACTACTAAAAAAGCCCAGATTGGCATCGTAGCCCGAATTAAAAATCAAAGCACTTTCTGATTGGTGAAAAGCCGCAATTTTGATTTCGGTTTCTGCATAAAGAGCGTGATTTCCCGATAGCAATCGCGAACCGGTAGCCCCATTATGCGAATTATGCTGTTGCAGCAACAAAGCCGTTGCTTTTTGAAAAAGCGATTCGGATCGGGCAAAACCCAAATAATCGTTCGACGAAAAATCGACGCCATTTTTTTGTTCTGGCAATTGCCGTAACGCATTGGCTACTGTCCGGGATTGTAATTTAGTCGATAGTGATACTGGAAAGCGTTTCATACTGGCAAAAGTAAGTATCTTTTTTCGTTCCCAATGTATCACAATTGTATGAAACCCAACACAAAAAGCCCTAATGATTCAAAATTAAAAACAAAAAGCATAATAAATTTTATTATTTTTAGCAACTATTTAACACTTAACCCAAACAAAAATGAAAAAACAATTACAACTAGCGTTTTTGTTACTTTTTTCATTCGCCACAGGCTTTGCCCAAACGCAAAGACTTTGGAAACCGATTGACGAAAGCAGCATCACAACGCAGAAAAAAGTAAACCGAAGTTCCTTCCCCCGGAATTACAATCTGTTCACCCTTGATCTGAACACTTTAAAAAACAGCTTGTCCAATGCTCCGATACGCGGTCAGTTTGAAGGCAAATCCAATCTAATTATCGAACTTCCCAATGCACAAGGGCAACTGGAGCACTTCCGGGTAATGGAAACCCCGATAATGGAACCGGCTTTAGCAGCCAAATATCCAATGATCAAATCGTATGCCGCCCAAGGCGTAGAAGACCCGACAGCTGTAGCCCGTTTTTCGGTTACCCAACTCGGTTTACACAGCATGACGTTATCGAGTGAAGAAAGCACGGTTTTTATTGATCCGTATACCGAAGACCGTCAAAACTATATCGTTTACAACAAAGCTTCGTTGCACCAGCCTTTTTCGGACTTTGCCTGTCTAACCGACGACGGCATCAAACTACCATCGTTAACCGAAGACCGTGTTGGCAGTCCTGAAACCGCTTTGAATACCGACGACAAAAAACTGAGAACCTATCGATTAGCACAGTCTTGTACCGCAGAATACGGTAATCTTTTCGCCGGAACCGGAACCGATGCTCAGAAACGAGCCAACATTCAGGCGCAAATGGCCATTACCATGACCCGCGTGAACGGTGTTTACGAAAGAGACCTTTCGATTACTATGGTATTTGTTGCGAATAACGACCTGTTGATTTATTTTGGAAGCACTACAGCCGATCCGTGGAGTGGCGAATACAACGTTCGTACCGGTATTACCATTGATGCCGCAATTGGTTTTGCAAACTACGACATCGGGCATAACTTTAACACCTCAGGAGGCGGAAATGCCGGCTGTATCGGATGTGTATGCAGCACCAACAGCAATCCGAATGGTGGTTTCCACAAAGGAACCGGAATGACCGGAAGATCCAATCCTACCGGTGATGCCTTCGACATCGATTATGTAGCACACGAAATGGGACATCAGTTTGGCGGTTACCATACGCAGAGTAGCTCTAACTGTCGTTCCGGAAGCGGATTAACCGAGGTAGAACCCGGTTCAGGTTCGTCTATCATGGGATATGCCGGGATTTGCCCTGCCAATGTACAGAACAATAGTGACGATTATTTTACCTATGTAAATATTCGCGATATTCTGGCCAATGTAAAATCCGGAGTAAGCTCCAGTTGCGCCCAGATCACTGCTATCACCAATAATCCACCAACTGCCGATGCCGGTAGGGATTATGTTATTCCGAAATCGACTGCTTTTATTTTAACCGGAACCGGAACCGATCCGGATGGTGATGCATTAACTTATACCTGGGAACAAAACGACCCGCAAAACCCGAACTCGGCTGCGGCACCTACAGCAACACGTGTAAACGGCCCGATGTTCCGTACCATTCGCGGTACCACATCACCCACCCGTTATATGCCGGCGCTGGCCACGGTTTTAGCCGGTAATACAGCCAATACCTGGGAAGTATGTCCATCGGTAGCCCGAACTTTAAACTTCTCGTTAACCACAAGAGATAATAAAGCCGGTGGCGGACAAACTGCTTCCGATCTGATGAAAGTAACTGTGAGCGGAACAGCCGGACCATTCCTGGTATCGGTTCCAAATACGAATGTTACCTGGCAAGCCGGTACCAACCAGAACGTAACCTGGGATGTAGCCGGAACAACCGCCAATGGTGTTAACGCTCTATTTGTTGACATTTATCTATCGACTAACGGCGGTACTTCATTTGACACTTTATTAGCGAGCAAAGTTCCGAATGACGGTTCGGAAGTGGTAACCATTCCGAATACACCGGGAGCGCAAAACCGAATTATGGTACGCGGTTATGACAATATCTTTTACGATGTTTCCAATGCCAATTTTACCATTTCTGCACCAGCGGCAACATTTGCTTCGGCCTTTAACGGTGTAGCCGGCGAGCAGAATAAATCAATCTGTACCGGATCGAGCATTTCGTATACCATTGATTATAAAGCACACAACGGTTTTTCCGGAGCCACGACTTTTAGTGCTACCGGAAATCCGGCCGGAACCACTGTTACTTTTTCACCAACAAGTATCAGCGCAAACGGTACGGTTACCATGACGGTAAGCAATACCAATGCCGCTACACCTGGTTTATACACGTTAAATGTTACAGCAACCTCCGGTTCGACAACCAAAAACGCGAATTATTATCTGGATTTACTAAACTCCAACTTCGGAACCATGTCGTTAAGCACACCGGCGGATCTTGCCGTAGGTCAGAACACAAGCGTAACCCTAAGCTGGGCAGCAAACAGCAATGCCAACGCATATGATGTTCAGGTAGCCACCGATAACGCTTTTACCAACATTATCAGTTCCGGTTCATCTGCAACAAACAGTTATACGGTTTCCGGATTATCACAGGCGACCAACTACTTCTGGCGCGTTCAACCTAAGAATGCAGCTTGTATCGGAACCTACAGTAATTCTTTTAAATTTACAACCGGACAGATCAGTTGTGCTTCCAGCGCTTCTGCTAACGTACCTATCACGATCTCCGCATCCGGAACACCGACGATCAACTCGACGTTAAATATTCCATCAGGAGGCGTTATTTCAAGCGTAGCCATCACTATGAATGTCACCCATACATGGATTAACGATATTACTGCTTTTTTAATCAGTCCATCCGGAACACAGGTACAATTATTCGCGCAACCTTGTACCAGCGATGACATCCAGAATATTGTTGCTACGTTCTCCGACAATGGTACTCCTGTAATTTGCGGTACGAATCCGGGTATTTCCGGAACGGTTCTACCGACTCAGCCATTATCGGCGTTTAACGGTCAGAATTCGACTGGAAACTGGACGTTACGAATTTCAGATGCCTACAATCAGGATGGTGGTGTTTTAAACAGTTGGAGTTTGAATATTTGTACTGTTAGTGCTGCTTTAGGACTAACCGAAACCAAGCTGAATAATTTTATGATCTACCCGAACCCGAACAACGGTTCGTTCCATGTTCAGTTTACTCCGGACGCTGCGAATACAACCGAGATCACGGTTTTCGACATTAGCGGACGTCGTATTTACAATCGCAATTTCCAAACGACGACTATTTTCAACGAGTCAATTCAGTTAGAAAATACGCAATCGGGTATTTATCTGGTAACCGTTAAAAACGGCGATCGCCAGGAAACACAGAAAATTGTAATCCGATAACACAATAACACCTGACAGGTTTTGAAACCTGTCAGGTGTATAAACCTTATAAAACAGAAAAGCCCACGCTAATACGTGGGCTTTTTTTAACGAACCGATTCCGTTGGAAAACAGAAAACACACAATCGGGTATTTATCTGGTTACCGTTAAAAATGGTGATCATCAAAAAATCTGACGCTATAACACCTGACAGGTTTCAAAAACCTGTCAGGTGTATATACAACCTATACAAAACAGAAAAGCCCCCGCTAATGCGAGGGCTTTTCTTTATGGGCTATCATTGTATTAGTCAGCTAAAACAATAATTTTATTGTCATTCATTTCTACTGTTCCGGAATTAATCGGCAACCAGTAGGTTTGCTCGTTAACTTTGTTGAATTTGGATGCAAATTCTTTTGCGATCTTCACTCCAGGGCCAACGATTTTCACATTTCCTTGACCTAATAAAGAAACGATTGGCGCGTGGTTATTCAACATCTGAAACTCACCATTTACACCCGGAACGGCTACCGAAGTAACTTCTCCTTTGAATAAAGTGGCTTCCGGTGAAACTATTTCTACAATCATATTTTCTATTAATTGATATTACGCAATTGAGCTTTTCAATTGAACGAATTATGCTTCTGCCAACATTTTTTGTCCGGCTTCGATAGCATCTTCGATAGTACCTTTCAAGTTGAATGCAGCTTCCGGCAGGTGATCTAATTCACCATCAATAATCATGTTGAAACCTTTGATTGTATCTTTAATATCTACCAATACTCCAGGGATACCTGTAAACTGTTCTGCCACGTGGAATGGTTGTGATAAGAAACGTTGTACACGACGTGCTCTTGATACAGCTAATTTATCTTCTTCAGACAATTCTTCCATACCTAAGATCGCGATGATATCCTGTAATTGTTTGTATTTTTGTAAGATCTCTTTTACTCTTTGAGCACAGTTATAGTGATCATCACCTAAGATTTGTGGTGTAAGGATACGAGAAGTAGAATCCAATGGATCTACTGCAGGATAGATACCTAACTCAGCAATCTTACGAGACAATACAGTAGTTGCATCTAAGTGGGCAAAGGTTGTAGCCGGTGCCGGATCCGTTAAGTCATCCGCAGGTACGTAAACCGCCTGTACTGATGTAATGGAACCGTTTTTAGTAGATGTAATACGCTCCTGCATCGCACCCATTTCAGTAGCCAATGTTGGTTGGTAACCTACCGCAGATGGCATACGACCTAAAAGTGCAGACACCTCAGAACCAGCTTGTGTAAAACGGAAGATATTATCTACGAAGAATAATACGTCTTTCCCTTGACCTTCACCAGCTCCATCACGGAAATACTCAGCGATAGAAAGACCTGATAAAGCTACACGTGCACGTGCTCCTGGTGGCTCGTTCATCTGTCCGAATACGAAAGTCGCTTTAGACTCTCTCATACCCGGTTTGTCAACTTTGGATAAATCCCATCCTCCATTTTCCATAGAGTGCATGAAATCGTCACCATATTTAATAATTCCTGACTCTAACATCTCACGAAGTAAGTCATTTCCTTCACGTGTTCTTTCACCTACTCCTGCGAATACAGAAAGACCACCGTGACCTTTTGCAATATTGTTAATCAACTCCTGGATCAATACGGTTTTACCAACACCAGCACCACCAAACAAACCAATTTTTCCTCCTTTTGCATAAGGCTCGATCAAATCGATTACTTTGATTCCGGTAAATAAAACTTCTGACGACGTTGATAAATCTTCAAATTTTGGAGCCAGACGGTGGATCGGTAATCCGTTTTCACCTTCTTTTGGTAAATCTCCAAGACCGTCAATAGCGTCTCCGATTACATTAAATAAACGACCATAAATATCTTTTCCAATTGGCATTTGAATCGGAGCTCCAGAAGCAACAACTTCTTGACCTCTGCTTAATCCATCGGTAGAATCCATGGAGATAGTACGAACTGTATCTTCACCGATGTGAGACTGCACTTCAAGTACTAATTTTGAACCATCATTTTTAGTGATTTCTAATGAATCATAAATCTTTGGAAGTTCGGCATTTTGTGTGTTGAATACTACGTCAACCACAGGTCCGATAATCTGTGCAACTTTTCCTATTCCTTTAGACATTGCTTATGTATTTATTAAACAGCTATTTACGTTTCTTGAAAAAACCTCTTTTTTCAGAGCGCAAAGATAGTTTTTTATATGCTAATTACGCAATTTAATTTTTGAATTTTTATAATAAAAAAGCGAATTCCGAAAAATCCGCTTTTATAATTTACTCTACCGTAACTGATTTTGCCAGGTTCCTTGGCTGATCGACATTACAATTACGCAATACTGCGATATGATACGACAGTAACTGTAATGGGATTGTGGCCAATAACGGCGTTAACGCCTCAGCAGTATCCGGAACTTCGATAACGTGATCGGCCAATTCCTTAACCTGCGTATCTCCTTTCGTTACCACTGCTATAATTTTTCCGCTACGCGCTTTGATTTCCTGGATATTACTCACCACTTTATCATAATGATTTTGTTTTGGCGCAATAACCACCACCGGCATCTGCTCATCGATAAGCGCGATAGGCCCATGTTTCATTTCGGCAGCCGGATATCCTTCTGCATGGATATACGATATCTCTTTTAACTTTAACGCACCTTCCAAAGCTACCGGGAAATTATATCCTCTTCCCAGGTACAAACAGTTTGGTGCATCTTTATAGATTTCGGCAATCGTTTTTGCCATATCATTAGTCGTTAAGGCCTCTTCCACTTTTTCAGGAATCAACTCCAACTCCAACAAATAGCGTTGGTAATCGGAATTATTCATCGTTCCTTTTGCTTTTGCCAAACGCAATGCAATTAGTGTCAGAATAGTAATCTGCGTTGTAAATGCTTTTGTAGAAGCTACTCCGATTTCCGGTCCGGCATGCGTATAAGCTCCGGCATGCGTTTCACGGGAAATAGACGACCCAACCACATTACACACTCCGAAAACAAAAGCACCTTTTTCTTTAGCCAGTTTGATTGCCGCCAACGTATCGGCTGTTTCACCGGATTGCGAGATCGCAATTACCACGTCGTTCGGATAGATGATCGGATTGCGGTAACGGAATTCCGAAGCGTACTCTACTTCTACCGGGATTCGCGCAAACTCTTCCAACACATATTCCGCCACAAGACCGGCATGCCATGAGGTTCCACAAGCTACAATCAGAATTCTGTTGGCATTCAGGAATTTTTCAATATTATCCTCAACACCTGCCATCTGGATAATTCCTTTATTTGCCAAAAGACGTCCTCTATACGTATCTTTAATTACGCTAGGCTGCTCATAAATCTCTTTTAACATAAAGTGATCATAACCGCCTTTTTCGATCTGCTCCAGGTTCATTTGCAATTCCTGGATATACGGATCTACTAATGAATCGTCTTTAATTTTACGAACCTTCATTGGTTTGTCCAGACGAATAATAGCCATTTCCTCATCTTCCAGATAAATTGCATTACTCGTATATTCAATAAAAGGAGAAGCATCGGAAGCGATAAAATATTCATCTTCCCCAATACCAATTGCCAACGGGCTACCCAAACGGGCTACCACAATCTCATTTGGTTTTTTCTTATCAAAAACAGCAATAGCGTAAGCTCCCACCACTTGGTTAAGCGCTTTTTGAACCGCTTTCCCTAATTTCAGGTTTTCCTGTTTTTGCACGTCTTCAATCAGATTTACCAACACTTCCGTATCGGTATCCGATTTAAAAACATATCCTCTTTTAATTAATTCTTTTTTAAGCGGCTCATAATTCTCAATGATTCCGTTGTGAATAATCACAAGATCACCTGAATTAGAAACATGCGGATGCGAGTTTACATCATTCGGTACACCATGGGTTGCCCAACGGGTATGTCCCATTCCGATTGTACCAGTAGTTGTTATTTCTGCCGCTACACGCGCTTCTAAATCCGTAACCTTACCTTTGGTTTTCGACAGTTTCAAATCTTCACCATCCCACAACACCACACCTGCACTGTCATACCCTCTATATTCCAGTCTTTTAAGACCTTTTATAATCACAGGATAAGCTTCTCTGTGACCCACATAACCTACAATACCACACATAAATTATTCTTTGGGTTTAGTATAATAAATTTCTAATTTTAATCTTTTATCCACATCCGAACTATTCGTTCCGTGTAGTACTGTTCCTAACGGATTAATTACCGAAGCTACAGGAAGGAATTTCACATTATATGAAGTTCCTGCTGGCGACATCGGATCGGACATCATTAACGGATTTTTAAAGTATGCACTTTTCACATTATTGATATCCTCTGTCACTACCAATCCTACCCGTACATTGGAAGAATCTTTTTTGATCAGATTATTAACATACTGCGTTAATCGCAGCTTATATTTGATTGCTTTTTTATCGCCACTCGTTTCCCGTTCCACCAATCCACCGATTACAAGCTTGCTCATTTTCGGATAATAGGAATTGGTTGTCGCATCGTAATTATAATCGATCAGTACTTTATTATTCTTAATATCGTACAAATAAATACGTTGCGGCTCGTAGGTTACGTTCTGCATCGCCGGTTTGTCGACATAAAAAGTAAGATTTGCCTCGTTGATCAACCATTTATTACTCGCCACTTGCGCACGAAGATCTTCCAACTCGGTTTTATTAAATAAATCGATATACGAAAAAGCCCCCTGACCTCCTTTTAAATACAGACGATCATCACCGGATTCTGTCGGCAGCGAGAAGCTGTTTTCTAAAAAGTTAACCGTTGTACCGGTAAGATTCAACACAATCGATTTTCGCACTCGCGTAGTCGATCCCGTAGAAGCATCGGCTTTATAACGAATATTGATTTTCGCTTTCGAGAAATCAAGCATTGCCATACAGGTTTGATTCGAAATACCTTCCACTTGAAAATACAATCCTCTGAAATATTCTTTAAACGCGTTATTATTAAACAACTTATCAGAAGACGCATTTAAGATTTTATTTTGAAAAAATGCTTTATTTAAATCCAGCCACATCCCCGGCGTATACCGTTCCAGAATCACTCGATTACCAATATCGTTATTATCAATAATCTGTCCGGCCGAATTCAGATAATTCCCGGCAGCATCCAATTTATATAGAATTGTCTCCAGATCATTCAAGTAAAACGCTTCATTTTGATTTGGAGGCCCATCATTCAACTGCAAGGTACCTCTGTTATTTTCCACCAGATTTTTCTCATCCGAAAAATATTTTTGAGCATCTCCACCGTTAGCAGGATCAAACGTTCGCAATTGGTATTTTGATTCGTAGACTCTTAATTTAAACTTATTATCTTTTCCGTAAACCGAATCCAACTCGTACAAACGCACGCCATTATCATCCGTTCCGGTTTGTGTCGCAAAATACGGCACATACACCCAAACCGAATCAATTACAGGATTATCTCCGATAGTTGGCGCCACGGAAGCCAATTGCACTTCCGACACGAAATGCGCTTTGGTTTCGCCGAAAGTGGTATTGTTCATTACCCCCAAAAGATTCACCGGCAAGTTGTTTGTCTGCACCCCACCCGTTGCTTTATTATAAGCCTCCAGCGTTTGCCCTATGTATTTCTCCATATTATAATTTTCCTCACCTACCAGATCGGAACCGACAGTATTAAAATCCTTATCGCAGGAGAACAACAAAATCGCCGTTAAAGACAAAAGCAATTTTTGTAATAATGAAATCCTATTCATATTTTTTATCAGATCAAAGAATGATTATATAACTTGATTTTTATAGAAATTAGTATATGCTTCCGCAAAAGCATCTTTGGGCACGAAAGGTAAAAAAGGTTTACCCGATGTTTCTATAAATTTTGTTAAACTTGGAGAGAGCTCCTCAGAAGCTATAATTACTGCATCCGAATGCAGAATACTGGCTTTCATAATATTTTCGTAGTTCGGAATTTCCAGGTCGGTGATCGACGCGTTCGGAACTTCATCAAACGCCACTTTTTTCATCATTTCCGGATCCAGTGTTCCATCAAATGACTGCGCATAAACAGACGTTACAATTTTAGTATCGGCAAAAAGGGCTTCATCTTTATAATAATGTTTCATATAAATCGGAAGCATACCCGCCAACCAGCCATGCACGTGAATAATATCGGGTACCCAGTTTAATTTTTTAACGGTTTCCACCACTCCTTTTGCAAAAAAGATAGAACGCTCGTCATTATCCGGATACAACACACCATCCTCATCCGAGAAAGTAGCTTTGCGTTTAAAGTATTCATCATTATCGATAAAATAAACCTGAATACGCTCTTTCGGTATAGAAGCCACCTTAATAATTAACGGCATATCCATATCGTTTACCACTAAATTCATCCCAGACAAGCGGATAACCTCATGCAATTGGTGCCTGCGCTCATTGATATTCCCATATCGAGGCATAAAAATTCTGATTTGTCCTCCTTGATCATTGATCATTTTTGGCACGTCGTACGACATTAAAGAAACCTCATTTTCAGCTAAATAAGGCACCACTTCAGATGATACATACAATATCCTCTTATCATTCATTGCATTAAATTTTATTTATTGGATATAAAAAACATGCAAAATTACAAAATTTTATGCAGTTGTTTGACAAAATAGTAATTTTGCACCCAATTTAAATCCAAAGCAAATGTTTGTTTTTGCCAAAAAAGCAGATTTAGCGCAACATTTAGCGCAAATCGGCACATCCAAAAAAACGATTGGGCTTGTTCCTACCATGGGCGCATTACATCAGGGCCATCTTTCCCTGTTGCAAAAATCCTGTTCCGAAAATCAGATTACGGTTATCAGCATATTTGTAAACCCGACACAATTTAACAATTCGGAAGACCTTGAAAAATACCCGAGGCATATAGACCGTGACATCGAAAAGGTTCGTACGGTATCGGAAGACATCCTGATTTTTGCTCCAACAGTAGACGATATTTACGAAGGCAATACGACAGCTGCCGCATTTGAATACGACGGTTTGGAATTTCAGATGGAAGGCGCACATCGTCCGGGTCATTTTGACGGCGTTGGAACGATTGTAAAAAAACTGTTTGAAATTGTACAGCCAACGAATGCTTATTTTGGCGAAAAAGATTTCCAACAACTTCAGATTGTAAAGAAACTGGTTCAAAAATACCATATCCCGGTAAACGTAATCGGATGCCCGATACACCGGGAGGCAAACGGACTGGCCATGAGTTCCCGAAATGAGCGTCTAAGCAGCGAAGCCCGGGAAGAAGCTTCCCTGATTTACAAAACCCTGTTGGAAGCCAAACAAAAATTCAGCACCCAATCGACCAAGGACGTTATTGATTATGTCACCCGTACCTTTGCCAAATATCCCGCCTTTGAACTGGAATATTTTGAAATTGCAGATGAGGCCACCTTATTATCTGCCACTCGCAAAAGCAGCACTAAAAAATACCGCGGCTTTATTGCGGTTTACATAAACAATATCAGATTGATTGACAATATTGCACTAAATTAATTACCTTTGCACCATGCAAATTCAAGTTGTTAAATCCAAAATTCACCGTGTAAAGGTGACTGGAGCCGATCTAAACTACATCGGAAGCATTACGATTGACGTCGCTTTGATGGAAGCTTCCAATATTTTTGAAGGAGAAAAAGTCTCTATTGTAAACATCAACAACGGGGAACGTCTCGAAACCTACGCCATTCCCGGACCACGTAACAGTGGGGAAATTACCCTAAACGGACCCGCTGCACGAAAAGTTCACAAAGGCGATATCATTATTATCATTTCATACGGAATTATTGGTACGGAAGAAGCAAAAGACTTCAAACCGGCTATCATTTTCCCGAACGAAAATGACAATACATTAACCTAGATCATTCTTTTGAAAGAGAAATTTAAAAAAACCATAGGCATCATACTCCCACTCTTGTTGGGAGTTTTTTTAGTGTATTACGCCTACCATAAATTCACACCCGAACAGCTGGACGAAATGAAAAGCTATTTCCGGAATGCGAATTACAACTACATTCTGATTTCGACATTTTTCTCACTGGTGAGCCTTGTTGCAAGAGGGTATCGCTGGCGTTTCAGTTTGGAGCACATGGGTTATTTCTCTCCCTTTAAAACCAATCTGGCCGCGGTTTGCATCGGTTATCTGATGAACCTTACCATTCCGAGATCCGGAGAAGTTTCGCGCGCACTGATTGTTAAAAAATACAAAGATGTTCCTTTCGACAAAGCCTTCGGGTCCATTATTGCCGAACGGGTGATCGACCTGGTTATACTGTTAGCCTTAATGTTCACGGCACTTTTATTACAATTTGACAATCTGAAAACCTTTTTGGAACAGAAAATCCCGGTTCATAAATTAATCCTGCTTGGCGTGAGCGGTGTTGGAATACTTATCGCTGTAACATTGGTGTTTTTATATTCCAAATGGCGACCGGTTGTGATTATCAAACAAAAAATATCCGGATTAATCGAAGGGGTTCTAAGTGTATTCCGAATGCCGCACAAATGGGCCTTTCTATTTTACACAGCCGTGATCTGGATCGGTTATGTACTCACTTTTTACTTTGCCATTTTTGCCATTAAAGAAACCAGCACCATCAGTTTTGGCGTAGTCGTTACTGCATTTGTGGTCGGAAGCCTTGCTATTAGTTTTACCAATGGCGGTTTTGGTGCTTTTCCATTATTGATTTCCGAGATTTTAGTCCTGTATTCGGTACCCGAAACAGCCGGTACTACTTTCGGTTGGATCCTTTGGACATCGCAAACCGGACTAATCATTTTGATGGGACTACTTTCCTTTTTGTTATTGCCGCTTTTACATCGAAATAAATAATTTTTGTTATCTTGCTTCTCTATTCCAAAACTACGAGAAACTACTAACAAACATGAAACGAACGCTACTACTCCTGGTAACATTTTTACTGAGTCACGCTCTCTTTTCCCAAAAGACAGTCGAGGCTTTTAATTCCGAAAAACTGAAGGAAATCCGGGAAATTACCATTATCACCCCGGACAATTACGAGAGCAATAAAGACAAAAAATACCCCTTACTACTCGTCCTTGACGGCGAATACCTAACCAATCCTTTTTATGGTGTTTTTTCCTATGGTGCTTATTGGGATGATCTTCCGGAAGTAATCATCGTTGCCATCAATCAGAATAAAAACAACGAAAGAGAATACGATACTTCTTATGACGAAGGTGGATTACCGAATGAAAAAGGGGCTAAATTTTTCGAATTTATCGGTGCGGAATTATTGCCATATGTTGAAAAAAAATACCGTGTAGCACCATTCCGTATGATTGCCGGATTGGATACCACAGCCGGTTTTTTAAACTTTTTCTTATATAAAGACAACCCGATTTTCAATGCGTATATTTCATTAAGTCCGGAATTTGCTCCGGAAATGGAAAACAGAATTCCGGAACGACTGGCTGCTATTCAAAAACCGATTTTCTACTATCAGGCGACTTCCGATGGTGATCTAAAAAAAATCCAGACCAAGATGAAAACACTGGATGAAAAAGCAAAAGCCGTTACAAACAGCAATCTAAAATACCGTTTTGATGAATTTAAAGGACTATCGCACTATTCGCTGGTAACTTTTGCCATTCCGAATGCTGCTTATCATATTTTCGATGGCTACCAACCGATTTCAACAGTTGAATTTCAGGAGAAAATTGCCAAATTACCAACCGGTCATACGCAGTATTTGATTGACAAATACACCAACCTGGAAAAGAAATTGGGATACAAACCTACCATCCGTTTAAACGACTTTAAAGCGATTGAAGCCGCTATCCTTAAAAACAAAAATTACGAAGAGCTATTAACGCTTTCGGACGTAGCCAAAAAGAACTATCCGAAAAGCATGATCAGCGAATACGAAAAAGGCTTGTATTACGAAAATACCAACGATAACAAAAAAGCCTACAAAGCCTATATGAGTGCCTTTAACCTGGAACCTATTGGCGACCTGACCAAAGACGGTATGCTGGAAAGAGCCGATGCCGTAAAATCCAGATAACAATTACAAAAAGAGAATACATCCGAAATGGCGATCAAATTAAAAACAACCTTCTTCTGTCAAAGCTGTGGCACACAATATTCTAAATGGCAAGGCCAATGTAATGCCTGTAAAGAATGGAATACCATAGTCGAAGAAGTCATCCAGAAAGAAGAAAAGGTTGCCTGGAAAGCCAGTTCTACTGAAGTTAAAAAAGCGGCTAAGCCATTAAAAATAAATGAAATCGATTCTGCCGAGGAAATCCGAATGGACACTACCGACGGCGAACTCAACCGTGTATTGGGCGGCGGACTGGTTCCCGGTTCGCTTACCCTTTTAGGTGGTGAACCCGGTATCGGAAAGAGTACGCTATTGCTGCAAATTTCCCTAAAACTTCCCTATAAAACCTTATACGTTTCCGGAGAAGAAAGTCAGAAGCAGATTAAAATGCGTGCCGAACGAATCACAACCAACAGCGATAATTGTTATATCCTGACGGAGACTAAAACGCAAAACATTTTCAGGCAAATCGAAACCATCGAACCCGAAATTGTGATCATCGATTCCATCCAAACGCTTCATACCGACTATATCGAATCATCGGCCGGAAGCATTTCTCAGATCCGGGAATGCACCGCCGAATTGATCAAATATGCAAAAGAAACCAATGTCCCGGTAATCCTTATCGGACATATCACCAAAGACGGAAACATTGCCGGTCCGAAGATATTGGAACACATGGTCGATACCGTTTTACAATTTGAAGGCGATCGGAATCACGTATATCGTATTCTGCGTTCGCTAAAAAACCGTTTTGGTTCTACAGCCGAATTGGGCATTTACGAAATGCAAGGCAGCGGACTACGTGAAGTTGCCAATCCGTCGGAAATCCTGATTTCGCATAAGGAAGAAGAATTATCCGGAACTGCCATTGCCACCACACTCGAAGGAATGCGTCCGTTGATGATTGAAATTCAGGCATTAGTCAGCACAGCCGTATATGGAACGCCACAACGCAGCACGACCGGTTATAACGCCAAGCGATTAAATATGATTTTAGCCGTATTGGAAAAACGCGCCGGATTCCGATTGGGTGCCAAAGACGTTTTCCTGAATGTAACCGGTGGTATTTCGGTAGACGATCCGGCAATTGATCTGGCCGTTGTAGCGGCTATACTTTCGTCAAACGAAGACATTCCGGTAGGCAAAGATTATTGTTTCGCGGGAGAAGTAGGTCTTTCCGGAGAAATCCGCCCGGTAAACCGTGTGGAACAACGGATACAAGAAGCCGAAAAACTAGGTTTCGGAACCATATTCATATCCAAGTATAATAAAGTAGCGGTTAAAAATACCGCAATCAACGTTAAAATGGTGTCTAAAATTGAAGATGTGGTTAGCGAGTTGTTCGGGTAAAAACTATTATTACGGGCTTATCAGCTGTCTGTTTGTGCTTATCGGCTGTCAGAACGAAAAGCACCAAACAACCTATGGAAAAATCCGGGTTACGGACACTTCCCATTTTGAAGTGGCTAAAACCAGTCCGCTATTCACCATACAGGAAAGCGTCGATAACGACTTCCGTGATTTTGGAAACATACTGATCCTTAAAAAAATAAATCCCAATTGTATTCAAATTAAAAACGTATCCAACGACGGCTATACCGGACAAAGTATCACATTTACCATTGATTCGACACTAACCATTGTTACCGCTAACTATAGTCATTGGACCGATGCTCAGGACGGCTCAAAAGAGTCTTTCACTGTAGATCAACTTACCGCCAAGCTCAGTAAAAATCCATTTAAGGAAGGCATCGAAAAACTGGAAGGCGAATTCGAAGTCAAAGCTACGACTACGCGCTACCCTTCTGAATTTTACAAATTCCCGTTTCAATACAGAAATGATTTTTTCGGGCGCTTCCAATCCTAATCAAAAACGATTCGCACTTTTGTTTTTTCCACTAAAAAAATACGAATCGAAACATTGCAACCGTAAAATGCATTTTGTACCGGCAAAAACCTTACATATTAACATTTTCTTCTACTTTATTTTTAGGGATAATACCCTATTTTTGTACAAACCAGAAGAAGTATGAGAACCAGAAAGCAAAAAATCATCCGCTTTTCAATAGCGCTGCTAGTCCTTTTTGCGCTTGCGTTTATCGGGCTTTTTATTTTCCGGGATTCCCTACTTCAAAAAGTGATTACTAAAGCCGAAAACCGTTTCGACGTCGATTACAATTGTACCCTTTCGATTAAAAAAGCGCAATTTGACGGACTGAATGGTGTCACCTTACACAATATTGTTTTGGTTCCCAAACAAGCCGATACCTTGTTGGCCGTTGCCAAAATTAAAACGACGGTTAACCTTTTTCAGTTATTTACCGGTGATATTCAATTACAGGAACTGGAAATGCAAAACGGCTTTATCCAATTCGTAAAAAACGAAAAAGGACGTAATTTCGACGCTTTCCTAAAACGGGAAAAAGAAGACAATCCCGAAAACGAGAAAAAGAATTACGCCAAACTGGCCTATCGCCTACTCACTAAAGCTTTAAATCTGGTGCCAACCAATATGACACTTCAAAACCTGTCGCTCCGGATGGACGATATGGGACGAAAGGTTACGATGCATCTAAACGAACTCGATCTGAAAGGAAAACAGCTACAAACCACGATAAACGTCCGCACCAATACCTTTACCCAAAACTGGAAAATCCGAGGAATGGCCGATCCGAGGAATAAAACAGCCGATCTTCGTTTTTTTAATAGCGATACTTCCAAAATCAAAGTTCCGTATATCGACGAACGTTTTCATCTTTTGTCCAGTTTTGACAGTATTCATGTGAACGTAGCCAAAATAAAAATGGAAGGTAACGAATTGCATGTCGACGGCTATACCTCTATCAGTAACTTCACGATTAATCACCCGAGGATTGCTAAAAAAGATGTGATCATCGAAAAAGCCCGTTTTGATTACCGCTTTCTTTTTGGCGAACATTTTGTGGCCATAGACAGTAGTTCCCGAGCACAGCTCAACGCTATAAAAATACAGCCCTTTGCCGAATACAATACGGAAAAAGACACTTTGTATACCTTACGTGTTGCGCTTCCGAAAATGAAAGCACAGGACTTTATAACGTCCCTTCCGAAAGGTTTGTTCACCCATTTCGAAGGTATGGAAGCCGAAGGTAGTTTTAACTACAAACTCGACTTTCAATTTAACAAAAACAACCCGAATGCCCTTGTTTTTGACAGTAAGCTCCAAAAAGAAGGCCTTAAAATTCTTAAATACGGAGAAGCCGATCTGGACAAATTAAACACTGCGTTTACCTATCGTGCAATCGAAAACGGAGTACCACAGCGCCCGATTGTCGTGGGTCCATCCAATCCGAATTTTACACCGTTGGATCAGATAGCACCCTATTTGCAAAAAAGCGTTTTAACTTCGGAAGATCCGTCGTTTATGTCACACCGTGGTTTTATCAACGAAGCGTTTAAACAATCGATCGTTAAAAATATCCGAACCAAAAAATTTGCCCGTGGCGCCAGTACCATCAGTATGCAATTGGTAAAAAATGTATTTCTGACCCGGGAAAAAACATTGTCCCGCAAACTGGAAGAAATCCTATTGGTGTATATACTCGAAAACAACCGTATCGCCAGTAAGCAACGAATGCTTGAAGTTTACTTTAACGTAATCGAATGGGGACCAAATGTATACGGAATCGGAGAAGCCGCACAGTTTTATTTCCAGAAAAAACCCGCCGATCTGACGTTAAAAGAATGTCTTTTCTTAGCGACTATTGTACCGAAACCCAAAAAATTCATGTGGCAATTCGATAGCACCGGAAGCTTAAAAGGCTATGCCAACGAGCAACAAAACTTCCTGACAAAGCTAATGTTACGCAGAGGTGTTTTAACTCCGGAGGATACGATTGGCTACAAATTACCGTTTACAATTACCGGTCGTTCGCGATCCTTACTAAAACTAAAAGCCGTGCCGGATAGCATTGCCGTCGATTCTATTTTTATAAAAGAAATGGTGTATTAATTACGCTATTCCGAACATATTCTTTGATCAAAACAAAATATCAAAAAACAGCAACAATCAATCATAAAAAACCATATATCAATCAATTAATACTATCTTTAAAAAAACACAATCTAATAAATTTACCGTATATTTGCATTATATAATGAGACAGGATAAAAATCTGGTCAGCCTATAGGTAGGATAGCAATCTGGTCAGTCTCAAAAAAATAAAGGCGCCTTAGTAAATTTACTAAGGCGCTTTTATTTTCTATCCGATTTATTTAAAATTCTTTAAAAATTCTTCTTTATAGGTTGGTGAAATTTCCACTTCCGAGCCATCGAAAAGCGTTACATAACCACCGGCTCCTTTATGATAGGATTTCACAAAATTCACATTGATAATATGGGATTTATGAACCCGTAAAAATGGAAACGGAAGGATTTCCGAAAAATGCTTTAAAAAACGACATACCATTTTTTTACTGCCATCCTGTAAATAGATATCCGTAAAATTACCATTTCCGCGAAGACGAACGATTTCTTCCATTTTGGCCACTTCAAAGCCTTCGAGTGTTGGCAAAATAACTTTTTGACGCTCCGGATTGGTTTCCCGGAAGTTTTCCACTATGATCCGATTCCGGTTAAAAATATCCTGATTTAACAACTGCAATTGTACTTTATTGACCGCCAAAATCAGTTCTTCGATACTGATTGGTTTTAGCAAATAATAGGCCGCGCTCTGATTTAAGGCTTTTAGCGAATATTCCGAAAAAGCCGTTACAAAGATGGTTTCAAACTGCAAATCCTTACAGGCTTCCAATACATCGAAAGCATTTCCAAAAGGCATTTCCACATCGAGAAAAACCAGTTGAGGTTCCAGTTCATGCAACAAAGGCACAGCTTCTTTTATATGTTGCGCTTCGCCAATTACCTCAACCTGAGGACAGTATTTAGAGAGGTAGTTTTTAAGCACTTCTCTTGCCGCCAATTCATCTTCTACGATTACACTTCTTATTTTTTGCATGGTATTCTATTTTTCAATCCGGGAAAAACGCAGGGTTACAATAGTCCCGGTTTCCGGTTCTGTTTTTTCAACAATCTGTAAGGCGATCTCTTTTTTATACAATTCGTTTAACAAACCAATCCGTTCCTTAGTATTGGTAAGTCCTCTCGACTGGTGTACTTTCTGATTTTTGGTTTTCAGTTCCCGACTTTTGGTTAATCCGATTCCATTATCTTCGATCACAACCAAAACGTTTTCTTTTTCAAGGAGAAAGTGCAATTGCAACAAACCTTTGCCTTCCTTATACCGAAGTCCGTGCCAGATGGCATTTTCCAGTTGTGGCTGAATGATCATATTTGGAATCTGAATGGTTTCCGTATCGAGTTTTTCATCTACTGTAATGGTATATTCAAACTGATCTTCGAAGCGCATATGTTCGAGGTCGAGGTATTTTCGCAATTGTTCGATTTCACTTCCCAAGGCGATAAAATCTTTATTGGAATTTTCCATCATATTCCGCATCAGCTTCGAATAGGACGTTAGATATTTGTTCGCTTCCAGTTCGCGGTTTTGCGATATAAACTGATTGACGCTATTCAGACTGTTAAAAATAAAATGCGGGTTCATTTCCCGGCGTAACGACTGTAAGGCAATCTCTTTATTCTTTGTTTTGATCGAATACAGTGCTTTTATGATCAATCCAAAAAGCAATAACAGTACAATCATAGAACCGATCAGGAAATAGTTAAAGGTGTTTTTCTTAGCGATCAATTCGTCTTTTAAAACCTTTTCCTTTTCCAGCTGACGGATCTTTTCTTCCGTTACCTGAAAGGTTAACTGGTCGGCTTGCGCACTGTCTTTTCGGGTTAGCTGTTCGTAGTTTTTAAAGAATTGTTCGTATAGTGCTGTACTCTCCTTATAATTTCCGGTTTGTCGGTAATAGTTAAGCAATCTTTCGAGGTTGCTTTTAACGGCATCGGCTTTCCCATTTTCGGTTGCCAGTTTATAAGCTTCTTTTAAGGCGTGTGTGGCTTTTTCCGGCTCTTTCTTTTTAAAATAGATGGTTGCCAGCGATTGCAATTGCGCTATTTCGGTATCAAAATCCTGACGTGCTTTGGCATCGGCCAATAGTTTTTCGGAAATCCCGATTGCTTCGTCAAACTGATTGTCGGCGGTATAGACTTTTGCGATTTCATTTTTTAGTTTGATCACCGCTTCTGGCTTGTCTTTAACAAACGTAATCGCCTGGTTATAGCTTTCAATGGCTTCGGCTTTATTCCTCTTCTTCAGACTCATCTCCGCTTTTTGCACATAAGCATCGGCTACTTCTTCGCTTCGATTTTCCTTTTCCAGCAATTTGATATTGGAATTGACATAATCATACTGTGCCGCCGGATTTTGGGGACTTTGCAAGCGTTTGGCATCATTCTGATTGACCTCAATCGCGCTTTTATCGACCGTAATGGCACTCGCGGTCTGATAATTACTTATCGCCGCTTTATATTTATTCTGACTCTCCTGTGTTCGCGCCAGATTTCGCGTTACCCGGGCAATGTCTTCTTTCCGTTTCAGTCGGGTAAAACTTTCCAGTGCTTTTTTAAGATATTCTTCTCCTTTCACCGGATCGTCGGCATCGATAAACTCCTGTGCCAGTTTTTCGTAACTCACCGCGATCTTTACCTCATCGTTCGCATCTAAGGATTTGGCCAGTTCCTCTGCTGCTTTACTCAGTTTCCCACTGACACTTTTACTCGCTTTTTCGGTAGTAATTTGTTGGGCAATCGCCTGCTGCGGAGTCAAAAGTCCGATACCCAATCCGATCAAGATATACATTATATACCGCATGCTGTTTTACTTGTTTTTCTGAATGTAAAGTACGATAAATCCAAAATCCTTTCCTATAGCATTCACCAAGTCGGATTCCCGTTTCACCCGTTCTTCCAAAAGTACGTTTTTTCGATTAATACATTTGCTCCGAACCTTAAAACCTCCGACATGAAAAAAATACTACTCTTTGCAAGCTTATTGACGGTACATTTTGCTATTGCACAAGTTTCCGGGAATATCAACTATAAAAACCAGGTTGTGTTTACCGACAATTCGATCAACGTGAATTTCCCTTCCAATGCCGATATCATCGCCAGTGTAAAAGGTCTGGCCAATGTTAAAGCGGATGCGTATGTCGCTATTTTCCAGGTGTCACAAACCGGTGCCACAACGGAAGAAGTCAATGAGATCATCGACAAGCGCATTGGTCAGTCGTTAAAAGAAATCCGATTAAAAAAAGGCGTGGAAACCTTTGTAGATATGATCACTTTTGTTCCGATGTATGACTATACCGTCGAACGAAAACTATTTAGTCGGAAAACCTATAATGAAATCCCGGTTGGTTTTGAATTAAAAAAGAACATTCATATTAAATATACCGATCCGAATCTGTTGGACGATTTTATTAAAATCCTATCCGCCAATGAAATTTACGACCTCGTACGGGTAGATTACTTTTCGAATACTTTGGAAACGGTTAAAAAAGACCTGATGAACAAAGCCCGACTTCTGGTTTTGGAAAAAGCCAAAAATTACGAAATACTGTTGGGTGAAACGTTTACGAATGCCGAGAAAAAAATAGCCGACGGTTACAGTATTACGCTTCCAGTTGAAATGTATAAATCGTATGAAGCCTATAGCAGTTCATCGCTTTCGCTTAAAAAATTCGCCAATGTCAACCAGGCTACCAAATCGACAACACTCTATTACCAACCCATTGTAAACAAGGATTTTGATTTTGTAGTTAATCCAACCATACTCGAACCGGTGATTCAAGTGCAATATGAGGTTAAAATTGCGATCACACGCACCAAAAAGCCAGCGCCAAAAAATGAAAAGGAATATATATTAATAACACCATCGGGTGATCTGAAATCCATACAACTGAGTACGACCAAATAAGTTACTACAATCCTTTCACCAAGTTGAAACCCGCTTTCACCCATTCTACCAAAACCGCATTTACGATACGACTACTTTTGAACTGTAATCTTTAAAAAACCGAAAATCATGAAAACCGAGAATCTTTTACTAGCTTTAACAACTTCGGTAGTGTTGACCGGAGTAATGATCAAAACCGGAAAACCGGAATCGACTGAAACAACCGTACTACATACCCAAAAAGCACCGGAAGAACAACCTTGTGTTTTCATGTCGGTTATGGGCGAACAACCTGTCGCGGAATATGCCCAATATAAAAATGATGCTTCCCTAAAAAGCGTTGTGCAAAAAGGTGAAAAATGGTTGGTTTCCGCACAAAACAACGACGGAGGCTGGGGCGCCGGTTCGCACAGCAATCAGGGCGAAATGAATCCACATGCCGTACAATCCGATCCGGCTACAACTGCGATGGCTGCGATGGCCTTATACCGTATGGGGTATACCACAACCAAAGGGCCTTATCAGAAACAACTTTCCAATGCGCTGGACTATCTGTTACAACAGATCGAAGCCAATAAAAACAGTGATTATATCACGCAGGTTCGCGGCACACAGATACAACGCAAACTGGGCGAAAATATTGATGCCGCACTAACGCTTCAATTTTTAAATCAGGTAGCCGAAAAAAATCCGTCGCAACGAGTGGAAAGAGCGATACAAATCTGCGTTAACAAAATTGAGAAATCCTACGACACCAACGGAAAAGTAAACGGTGCCGGATGGGCCGGTGTATTGCAATCGTCTTTTGCCAGTTCGGGATTGGAACAGGCTAAGAAAAACAAAAACATTACCGTAAACGAAGACAAAATCACCGCTGCCCGTAATTATCAGAAAAGCAATTACAATACCGAAAGCAATACCGCCAAAACCGAGGATGGTGCCGGTATTATGCTTTATGCCGTGAGTAGTTCGGTTCGTGGAAGTGCCTCGGAAGCCAAAGAGGCCGAAGAGCTGTTTACCAAAGCCAAAGCAGAAGGCAAAATCGATAAAACAGCCGAACTCAACCGCGACAACCTGCAAAAGATTGGTATTTCGAAAGAAAAAGCCGCGTCCTACGATGTCGCATCAAAAGTGTATAAAGCCGCAAAAGTACAGGCAATGGACAATGGTGTGATGAATGGTTTTGGAAATAATGGCGGTGAAGAATTTATGAGCTTTCTTCAGACTGGCGAATCCATGTTGGTTAAAAAAGATAATGACTGGAAAAACTGGTACGACAACGTTAGCGGAAAGCTGATCAACATCCAAAACAACAATGGTAGCTGGAACGGTCACCATTGCATTACCAGTCCGGTTTTTTGCACCGCTACCTGTTTGTTAATCCTGACAATTGAAAATGACATCCACTCTTTCCAAAAATAAAACGAAATGCCAACAGTCTTTATCCTTACCGTATTTTTTATCGGTATCGTCGCCTTTGCCAACGCTACCGGTCGTAAAAGAACCTAAAACAAAACGGTCCTTAAACAATTTGTAAAACATTATATTTACTAAAAAAACATGAAAAAGTTTATCACAATACTCCTATTCGCCCTATCCGGAATGGTATTCGCCCAAAAGCCTGTTTTTACGACGGCCAAAGTCAATGCGGTTACCGTTTATTTTAACGCCGCAGAAATAACACAAACGGCTTATCTGAATCTTCCGGCCGGTACGCATGAAATCGTCATCAAAAATGTAGCGAATTATCTGAATGAAAACACGGTTCAGATTGGTGCACCTTCGAGCCTTACAGTACTTTCCTCGCAATTCACGAACGATTATATCAGTGAATACGATATTGACGAAAGTTCACCGGCTATTAAAAAAGTACGGGATAGTATCAAAATTGTCCAAAAAGAACTGGATCGTTTAAAAAACACCCGAACTTCGGAAATGAAAACCATCGAAATTTTGGATCGAAATCAACAGGTATATGGGGCAAATACCGGTTTGAGTGTAACGGAATTGATGAAAATGGTGGAGTATTACAAAACGAAACGCACCGAGATCAGTAATACAATAGACGTTTTAAACGAACGCGAAAAGAAACTATCCGATCTTTTAACCAAACTAAACACCAAACTGGAAATCAACAGTACTAAAGAGGAAAAAAATGCTACCGGAAAACTGGTATTACAGGTGATGAACCAAACAGCCGGAGCCGTAACACTGGATGTTTCTTATCTGACAAACAATGCGCGTTGGTCGCCGTTTTATGAGCTTCGTGCCGATAATATTGCCTCACCGGTAAACATGTTGTATAAAGCGCAAGTGGTTCAAAATACCGGAGTCGACTGGAGAAAAGTAAAACTAACCCTTTCCAGTGGAATCCCGAACCAGAATAATCAAGCGCCAATAGTCAATCCTTGGTTTTTAGCTTACCAACCGATATATGCCACCGTACCACAAGCCAATGCAAACTATGATCTAAAGGAAGTAGTGGTAACCTCAGCAGTCGCGATTCGAGGAAAAGCTTCCGGATTACAAGCAAGAAGTACGGTTTCGGATTACACCATGATCAACGAAAACCAATTAAATGTTTCGTTTGACATTGATATTCCGTATGACATCCTATCGAATGGTAAAACGCATAGTGTTTCGTTAAAAGAAATCAAATTGCCGGCTACCTATAAATATTATGCTGCACCCAAACTGGACAAAGAATCCTTTTTATTGGCCGAGATCAGTGATTATGGCAAATACAATCTGTTAAAAGGTGAAGCCAATATCATTTTCGAGGGAATGTATGTCGGCAAAACCCTTGTCAATCCGGGACAAACATCCGACACGTTGAATCTTAGTATGGGACGCGACAAAAAAGTTGTGATCACCCGTGAAAAAGTTGTCGATAAATCCGGTGTTAAATTCCTATCGACTAAAAAAGAACAGACTTTTACGTATGACATTACAGTTCGCAACAACAAAAAAGAGTCGATTTTATTAAAACTGGAAGATCAGTATCCGCTAAGTAGCGATAAGGAAATTGAAATCGAATTAAAACAAAAAGATGGTGCCAAGGTTAATTCCGAAACCGGTTTATTAAGCTGGGAACTTAATTTGAAACCAAATGAAACAAAGAAAATTCGCATTAGCTATACCGTTAAATACCCTAAAGATAAGATAATCGGAAATCTTTAGAAAAGTGCGCCTCTCCAATGGAGAGGCGCTTTGTTTTTAAGAACAATATTATTAAAGCATCTGGCTTATTTCAATTGCCATATTTCGATATACTTTATCCCTCCTTTAGGATATAAACTGGCACCGGAAAGGCATTCGCCGTTTGAAATCAGATCTACGTGTCCGGAAAATCCGGCGCGCCGGCTGTTTTTATTCACAACGGTGTAAACACCGGTTTTATCTTTTAAGAATGCGGCAATAGTTTCGCGGCAGTTGGCTTTTGTTCCTGTTAAGCGAAACGTCGGCCTTCCAAATGTTTTTTTCATCCAAATATTAAAAGCCTTCGCCGAAACAATATAATAGTTACCATCGGCACCCTGATCCACTTTTTCAGAACCGTTTAGTCCCACATCTATGGGTATTCCGGAGTAATTAAATGCCAGAGAAGCTCGAACCGCACATGCATTTCGGCACTTTGAATTTTCTTCCTGATGCTTGGCAAGGATAGCTCCTCCAACCCTTTTATAAACCGTATCACTCGGCATATGGTATATAATTCCGTCTTCTTCCATTTTAGGAAAGGCATTGGAGAAATCGACATAAGGAGGCAATTTTTTTAACGGATATTTCTGTTCTATGTTTCCCCAAAACCAACTGTCGCAATATCCGTCATCCATTTCAACTGGTGTTAAAAACCAATTTACCAAATGCTCCCAGCTAACTTCCGGGTGTTTACACAAATAACCAACAGCCCAGGTCGCAAATTCGTTTATTTCGGTATTTCCCAATCCGGTTTTCGGATCAAAATATTCTTTTAAATACAGAACAACAGCATCGCTCGAAGTGGTTTTCCACCAAAGGCTATTTGGCGCAACAACGGTAATCTCCTGTTTAAACTTCTCTAAAAACGAGGTAAATGCCATGCCTACAACCGGTGTTGTCATAATTTGCAAAACCGGAGCCGACTTACCGTTTAGATCTTGTTCATCGCACTCTTGTTTTTGCAACCATTCTAAAACCGTTACAGCTTCACCTTTATTTGTCCACGTAATCGGAACTTTTATCAATGCATTATATTTATAGAACTGATTTTTTTCACCGGAATCGCAATTCCCTTCTTTTTGGATTGCAACAGTCATTTTATTTTCCAGACTTCCGATACGATGTAGTTCTAATACCTGCTTTCGGGTCAAAGCATACGTCGTAAAAAACACATTACAAGAACCGTCTTTGGTATAATGCAGTACCAGGTTTTCGATTTTGTTAACAGGGTATTGCCTTGTAACGGGAAAAGTATAGGATGTGATCCCCTTTTCCGTTATACAAACGGCTTCTTCTCTGTTTATCCGCAAATGGTTTTTCGTATTATACGGATCGGTAGCCAACGTCAACACTATTTCATTTAGTTTTTTTGTGACATTGTTTTTTTTGCGCAGTTCTTCACAGGATAACCTTTTTACGGTTATCCTTTCATTTTTTACAACCTGCTGTTTTGTCTGGTTTTCCTGACCACATTTTTTAAAAAATGTGATACAAAACAGACTAAGCACAATTATCGAATTTTGTAGCATTTTCTTCATTTCCAGAGAAATTACTCAATTTTTACTAGGGCAAATCTTCTGCAATCTCAACAAAGTCAACAATTCTGTCTAAACAACGAACACAAATAGCGGTAAAAAGAGCTTTTTTTACGGTTATAAAACATTAATAGGTAACCACAGGCGTGGTAATGATAACGGTTTCTTCTACTAACGCTCCTTCAACAGGCATTAGTTCTTCTTTCACAGATTCTTTTTCTATTGCATAAAACGGTTCATCCGGATTATCTTCCGGATTGAGATTGTCTACATTTAAATCAGGATTGTCTATTGTTAATTCCTTACCCTCTTTTATCCAGCTTCCTTTTTTATTAAAATAACCCGATAAAAGCACCGGTGTTTTAACGACATAACGATAAATCTCAGGATTAGATGGCGCTATTTCTTCCTTCCCATCCAATATATTTACCGTGAGTTTCCCCGATAGTTCCATAGCTGTTTTTAGCTTTTCGATAGCCATACAACTAAGATTATACTGTAGCAAATAGACACGGTATGCCTGATCACCATTTGATAATAAAACCAGATTTCTCAGTTGCGCGTCCTGCTTTTTACCTGCAATCGAAAAAGTATAGGAGTGCTCTTTTTCGGATTCAATATAAACAACCCGACTCCGGTTAATTCTAATTTTTTCCCCATTTGGCCCGGTTATATTACTATTGAGTGTTTCCTTTACAGTTTCCTTGTTTTTCAGCTCTCTTAGTGAAGCCTTTTTCACATACATTTTACAATTACAAGCAGCCTTATTCTTTTTTTCAGGTTTTACTTCTTTTACTTCTTCGTGTTTTCCAATAACTTCTCGCTTAAAAAACAGCACTGCAATTCTCTTAAAAAACAGTTTCATGGCTCCTATTAAAATTATAATTTACTACTATTCCGTTATAACTTCTCAACAAAGGAAGTGTTTCGTTTTTTAGGGCATAAACAAAGCTTAGAAAGATACCGATATAGACTTTACCCATTGGAACAACTGCCTAAATTGTCCTTTCAAAGATTCATATTGCACTAAAAATTAAACCGTTACAACGGTACTAAATATTTTTTTACTATTTTTACTACAAACCAACACCAACTATCCTATGAAAAAAATACTACTTACTCTGGCTTTTATAACAAGCAGCATTGGTTTTTCGCAGACCATTGCTTTGGAAAGTTTTGCCACCGGCTTTTCCAATCCGGTCGAAATAACACATGCCGGCGATTCCCGTTTATTTGTAGTGGAACGCGGCGGAAACATTAAAATAGTTAATGCCAACGGAACCGTTAATCCAACACCATTTCTAACGGTAACCAGCCTAATTAGTTCCGGAGGAGAACGCGGTCTGTTAGGTCTTGCTTTTCATCCTAATTATCAAAGCAATGGCTACTTTTATGTGAACTATACCAATACAGCAGGAAATACGGTAATTGCGCGTTACAGTGTGAATAGCAGCAATCCGAACCTTGCCGATGCCGGAAGTGCTTCTGTTTTACTTACTATCACCCAACCTTTTTCCAATCACAATGGTGGTTCGGTAAAATTTGGCCCGGATGGCTATCTGTACATCGGTATGGGCGATGGCGGTAGCGGTGGTGATCCCGGAAACAGAGCACAGAATATCAATGAGTTATTGGGTAAAATGCTACGAATTGATGTTAATTCCGGAGCACCTTATGGCATTCCGGCCAATAATCCGTATTTAGGTGTGGCTGGTGCCGATGAAATCTGGGCGATCGGATTGCGTAATCCTTGGAAATTTTCCTTTAACCGAAACAATGGTGACTTATGGATCGCTGATGTAGGACAAGATGCCTTTGAAGAGATTAATAAAGTTGCTTCTACTCAGGCAGGACTCAACTATGGCTGGCGTTGTTATGAAGGAAACAATACGTACAATACCACTACCGGATGTCCTGCACAATCGACAATGACTTTTCCTTTGGCGGTTACCGCTCATAGTGCCGGAAATTGTTCGATAACCGGTGGTTATGTTTATACCGGATCGCTTTATCCTAATTTCCAGAACAAATATTTCTTTACGGATTATTGCTCACCCCGAATTGGTATGGTTGACAACAGCGGAGCCATAACCTACTCGACGAACTTTAGCGGCAACAGTTTTGTAACTTTTGGAGAAGATATGAATGGCGAATTGTATATCGGTGCGATTAACAACGGAACCATCTATAAGATAAAAGACAGTTCACTGGGTACTGCCGATTTTAACCGAAATACGTTTACCATCTACCCGAATCCGGCTAAAACCGAAATCAACATCAAGGCCAATGGCAACAGCTATCCGGATGCCGTTGCTATTTTCGATACGAACGGCAAACAGGTTCATATTCAGAAAACAAAAAACCTGGAGCTAGTCAACATTAAAACGTCGCATTTAGCTACAGGTTTATATATTCTTCATATTACCGACAGCGAGGGTAGCACTGCTACCCACAAGTTGTCTATAGAATAAAATTAAGGGGCCGGATTTGGAATATGCTCCTGGATACGATTGATTTCACGAATCATCTCCTCTGTTAAAACCACCAAATGGGTTTTAATATTTTCCTCCAGCTGTTCCAAATTCGTCGCTCCAATGATTGTTGCGGCAACAAAGGCTTGTTGTTGTACAAATGCCAAGGCCATTTCGGTTAACGTCAGTCCAAATGAAGTCGCCAATTCCTGATACAATTTCACCGCTTTTTGGGATTGCTCGCCGGAATAACGTGAAAAACGCGGAAACAGGTTAATTCGCGCTTTTGGCAACGGTTCGCCGGTAAGGAACTTTCCGGTAAGTATTCCGAATCCTAATGGCGAATAGGCCAATAAGCCTACTTTTTCGCGGTAGCAGGTTTCGGACAAACCCACTTCAAAAGTCCGGTTTAACAGCGAATACGGATTTTGAATGGTCGCAATGCGCGGCAGATGGTGCTTTTTGCTTTCTTCCAGAAAACGCATCACACCCCATGGTGTTTCATTCGACACTCCGATATGACGGATTTTCCCTTCTTTGATCAACGCGTCAAAGGTTTCCAATACGGTTTTAAAATTATCTTCCCAGGCATCGTCCTGAACGGTAAAACCGCGTTGTCCGAACATATTCGATTTTCGTTCCGGCCAATGCAACTGATACAAATCGATATAATCCGTTTGCAACTGTTGTAAGCTTTTATCGACCGATTCGCGAATCGTTTTATCAGTATAATGCAAATCGTCTCGCAAATATTCCATTCCGCGGTTAGGGCCGGCAATTTTAGTCGCCAGCACTACTTTATCGCGGTTTCCGGTTTTATGCAACCAACTTCCGATATAGCGTTCCGTACGTCCGGAAGTTTCTTCGCGTGCCGCAACCGGATACATTTCGGCGGTGTCGATAAAATTAACGCCTTTGTCCAATGCAAAATCCAACTGGCTGTGTGCTTCCGCTTCGGTATTCTGTTCTCCAAACGTCATGGTTCCGAGACATATCGTACTTATTTTGATGTCCGTTCCCGGTAGTATTGTGTATTTCATGCTAATTCTATGCTCCAATTATAAGGTTTCAAAAATACTAAAAACAAAAGGTTCAGCCGTATGGGCTGAACCTTTTTCATTATATAACTGTTTATTAGTTAATATCATTAAGCATTTTCGAGATTTCATCCAATTTAGGGGTCAGAATAATTTCGATTCTTCTGTTTTTTGCTTTTCCTTCTGCAGTATCATTTGAAGCAATTGGTGCAAACTCTCCTCTACCGGCTGCGGTCAGATTCTTTTTGTCGATTGCTTTGTTTTCACCCAGAATATTTACAATAGCTGTCGCTCTTTTTGTCGATAAATCCCAGTTGTTTTCGATAGCGCCTACAGCACCGGCATATCTATCATTATCGGTATGTCCTTCGATCAGTACCGTAATGTCCGGATTATCGCCCAATACTTTTCCAACCGCTACAACGGCTTTTCTACCTTCGGTTCCAACCGCCCAACTTCCGGTTCCAAACAATAGTTTGTTTTCCATCGAAACGTATACTTTTCCGTTTTTGTGTTCTACCGTTAATCCTTTTCCTTCAAAAGCATTTAATGCTTTGGAAAGGGTTTCTTTCAGACGCTTCATAGAAGCCTCTTTTTCGGCGATCATATTTTCTAGTTCGTTCACACGATCCGAACGGTCTTTCAAATCGTTTTTCAGTTTTTCCAGACGGTCTCTTTCGGCCGCAAGCGCTTTTTCTTTAGCCTCCAACTGCGCTAACAACTCCCGGTTTTTGTCCATATTGCTCTTTAACACATCATCACTGTTTTTCTCGAGTGCGTTATAGGACGACTGTAGCGTTTTCAAACTGTTTTTTGCTGCAGCATAATCGGATGCCAGTTTATCGCGTTCGGCTTTTAGCTTATCCAACTGCGACTGCAAATCTTTAGAAAGCAAATCCAACTGGTTTTTATCTTTAGTCAGTGTTGTATTTTCATCTGCCAACTGACGGTTTTCTTTTTTTAAATCGGCGTATTTTGTTTCTAAATCGGTATACAGTTTTTTAGAAACGCATGAAGTGGACAACGCAAGTGCCAACACTCCAATGGACATTTTTTTAATCATTTGCTATATCAGTTTTTTCGAGTTTTCGAGTTTATTCAATTTCAACTAAAATCGGACAATGGTCGGAATGCTTGGCTTCCGGCAGGATCACAGCCCGTTTCATCCGATCGCGCAATGGTTCGCTCACCAGGTTATAATCGATACGCCACCCTTTGTTGTTAGCGCGTGCATTAGCGCGGTAACTCCACCAACTGTAATGGTGCGGTTCTTTGTTAAAATGGCGGAAGCTATCCACAAACCCACTTTTCATAAAACCGTCCAGCCAGGCGCGTTCTTCCGGCAGGAATCCCGATACTTTTGCATTTCGGATCGGATCGTGAATGTCGATTGCTTCGTGACAGATGTTGTAATCGCCACAGATAATCAGGTTTGGAATTTCCTTTTTCAGGTTGTTGATGTAATTCTGAAAATCGGCCATATACATAAACTTATGATCCAGTCGGTCGATATTTGTCCCGGACGGCAAATACAGACTCATCACCGAAAACGTATCAAAATCCACCCGTAGGTTACGACCTTCTTTGTCCATATGCGGAATACCGGTTCCGAAAACCACATTGTTCGGTTTTACTTTCGACAAAATTGCCACGCCGCTGTAGCCTTTCTTTTCAGCCGGAAACCAGTAATGATACGGATATCCAGCCAGTTCGATATCCAGCAATGGGATTTGTTCCTGAGTCGCTTTAATTTCCTGAAGGCAAATCACATCCGGATCGGCACTTTTCAACCAATCCAGAAAACCTTTGGTAATAGCGGCCCGGATTCCGTTTACGTTATAAGAAATAATTTTCATTGTTGCAGTTACATTTTCTCCAAAAATAGACAAAAACCTATAGAATTAAAACAGAAATACAGAAATAGAAACAAAACCTTCACAATCAAATACCTAAATTCTAATGCTATTAAAAATTATGTAATAATAAGATAAAGCCTTTTAGCGTTTCGAGAGAATTAGTATCTTTGTTTTTCGCTCAAAACGAAATTAAATGGGTTTAGTTACCGCTAAAGAAGTTGCAAAAGCAATAAACACTGACAAATACGGTTTCTTAGGAACTTTTTCAGGCTGGTTACTGATGAAGGTGCTGAAGATTTCTACGCTTAATGCTGTATATAACAGAAACAAACATCTTAACGATGTTCCTTTTTTAAACGCAATTCTGGATGAATTCCAGATTAAGTTTGAAATTCCGGAAGAAGATTTAAAACGCTTGCCAAAAGATGGTGCTTACATTACTGTTTCCAACCATCCGTTAGGCGGAATTGATGGTATTTTACTTTTAAAACTGATGTTGGAGCGCGAGCCTAACTTTAAAATTATCGCCAACTTCCTGTTACACCGTATTGAGCCTTTAAAACCGTATGTAATGCCGGTGAATCCGTTTGAGAATCACAAAGATGCCAAATCGAGCGTTGCCGGAATTAAAGAAACGTTACGTCACCTTAGCGAAGGAAAACCATTAGGAATCTTTCCGGCCGGAGAAGTTTCGACCTACAAAGACGACGAACTGGTTGTTGACAAACCCTGGGAAGAAGGCGCTATAAAGCTGATTAAAAAAGCTCAGGTTCCTGTCGTTCCGATTTATTTTCACGCAAAAAACAGCCGATTATTTTACCTGCTTTCTAAAATAAGTCCAACGTTACGTACCGCAAAATTACCGTCTGAGTTATTGACACAGAAAAAACGCGTGATCAAAGTACGTATCGGAAAACCGATTTCGGTGAGCGAACAAAACGAATACGAAACCACCGAAGCCTATTCGGAGTTTTTGCGTCGCAAAACTTATATGCTGTCCAACTCATTCGAAAGTACCGAAAGTAAGTTATTATCAGCACCCAGTTTAAAATTACCACTACCAAAAAGCAGTCCGAAGCAAATTGCACATCCTGCGAATTACGAAAAAATCCTACAGGAAGTAACCGAATTACGTAAAGGCGATTACCGTTTGCTTCAAAGTAAAAACTACGAGGTTTTTCTGGTTACTGCCGATAAGATTCCAAATGTATTACACGAGATTGGCCGTTTACGCGAGATTACCTTCCGCGAAGTAGGCGAAGGAACCAACGAATCGCTGGATTTAGACCAATACGACAAATATTACCACCACATGTTTTTGTGGGATGAAGAAAACAAACAGATCGCCGGTGCCTACCGTATGGGATTGGGTTCGGATATTTATAAAAAATTCGGTATTAACGGATTTTACCTGCACGAATTATTCCGCTTTGAACCGGAATTGTATGATATGATGTCGAAATCCATTGAAATGGGTCGTGCTTTTATCATCAAAGAATACCAGCAAAAACCAATGCCGTTGTTCCTGTTATGGAAAGGAATTGTACACACAACCTTACGTCATCCGGAGCATCGTTACCTGATTGGTGGTGTCAGTATCAGTAACCAGTTTTCCGACTTCTCCAAATCGCTTATGATCGAGTTTATGAAGTCGCATTACTACGATCCGTATATCGCACAATACATTCACCCTAAAAAGGAATATAAGGTAAAACTAAAAGATGCCGATAAGGATTTTGTATTTAACGAAACGGAAGCCGATCTGAACAAATTCGATAAAATTATCGATGAGGTAGAACCAGGAAGTCTGCGTTTACCGGTTTTGATCAAAAAGTATATCAAACAAAATGCACGTGTTGTTGCTTTTAACGTCGATCCGCTATTTAACAATGCCGTAGATGGTTTAATGTATATCCGCATTGCCGATTTACCGGAAAGTACCGTAAAGCCCGTAATGGAAGAATTTCAGGCAGAACTGGAACGTAAACTAAACGAAAAAGAATAAGAAAAACATATCGCAATAAACGAAAAGGCCTGGAAAATTTCAGGTCTTTTTTATTTCCAGATGGACTGTCGCAAGATATCGTCGAAGGTGTTATCCGACACAAAATAAAACAGCCGTATCACATGATAGACCACCAATATCGTCGCCAGAAAATAGGCTACTTTTTTACTATAAAAAAGCGATCGGAAATAACTTTTACCGGTGATCAATTCAACCGATAAAACAACAATAGCAGCAATGCACAAGGCAAAGACAAACGGCCCGAATAAATGAAAATGAAGACTTCTTAGCAGATCACCTTCGTAGATATAGACTAATGATTTTGTAATGCCGCAACCCGGACAGGGAAATCCGGTGAGCATCTTGAACGGACACAGCGACTGCGCTTCATCGAGATGATTGTGTTCGTTTTGAAACGTAAGCAAAAAAGGGATTATCAGGGTTAATAATGCCCCGATAATCCCATAAATTTTGAGTTGTTTTCTATTTTTATTTGTAAAGCTTGTTGATATCACTCTGAACAATCATTGCAGCTACCATAGGGAAGAAAAACCCTAAAACTAATAATAAAACCGACTGATCTTTGTTCGGCTCTCCAATTTTTTGATATACTTTAGGTAAACCATCTTTACCTGCAATATAGTAGAAATACAAATTAACAGGTAAACAACATCCCGAAAAGATGGCTACCGGTTGTGAAATAATTTGTCTTTCGGCAACAGCGTTTAAAACATCTGCTACTTTAATATTCCAATAAATAAGGTACAATCCACAGGTAATAATTCCGAACACCAAAACCATGATCGGATCCACTTTAAATACCGGGATCTGAGGACTATTCCAATCCTCTGAATTTGTGCTTTTTACTTCCATTTTTTGTTTTTGATTAGATTGATTATGTAGCGAATATAGTACTTTTTATATTAAAGCAATATTATTTTGGCTCCCAAAGTTCAATTTTATTTCCCTCAGGATCCAAAACCCAGCCAAACTTACCATAATCATACTCTTCCATCTCACCCACAACCGTAACGCCTTCTGCTTTAAGCGTCTCAAGCAATTCCACCAGATTTTCCACTCTGAAATTCATCATAAACTGCTTTTCACTCGGCTCAAAATAACGGGTATTTGCCGCAAATGGCGACCATTGTGTCAGTCCGTCGTTTCCTTCTTCATCTTTCCAGGTAAACGACCATCCATAATCGCCAACCGGAATTCCAAGGCGTTCTCGATACCATTGTTTTACCGTATTCGGGTCGTCACATTTAAAGAAAAAACCGCCAATTCCGGTTACTCTTTTACTTTCTTTTTTGTCCATAATTAAGTTTGTTTTTGGTTAGTTATTACAGCACGCAATAATTTTATCTACGATTACCTGCGCCAATTTTTCCTTACTTTCAATAGTCCACCCGGCGATGTGCGGTGTTAATAGTACATTCTCGGCCTGCAATAAATATTGTAATGCTTCCGGCGTTTTATCGTCTGTAAATAAATTTTCAAAAGAAAGCTTTTCATACTCCAGCACATCCAATCCGGCACCCAATACTTTCCCCTGAATCAGTGCGGTAACCAGATCGGCCGTAACCACACTATTTCCCCGCGCCGTATTGATAAACCAAAACGGTTTCGAAAACGCTTCGATAAAAGAAGTATTGATCATTTTATCAGTTTCCGGTGTCCAGGGCGTATGCAAACTTAGTACATCGGCTTTTTTCTGCAATTCCAGCAACGATACCTGTCGGGCATTGGCATCGCCCACATGATCCAAAATATCATAACAAAGCACCTCTACCTCAAACCCTCTCAATTTTTTTGCAAACGATTTTCCCATATTTCCATAACCAATAATACCAACGGTCTTTCCATCGAGTTCATATCCGCGATTGGCTTCACGGTTCCAATGACCGCTACGCACTTCACGATCAGCTTTATTCAATTTATTCAATAGTGACAAAAGCATTCCCAAGGCATGTTCTCCAACGGCGTTTCGATTTCCTTCCGGAGCGGCAATCAAATGCACTCCTTTTTCAATGGCATAATCACAGTCGATACTTTCCAGACCTGCGCCCACTCTGGCGATAAACTTTAAGTTTATTGCTTTATCCAGAAAGGTTTTATCGATTTTAAACCGACTTCTAATCACAATTCCGTGGTATTCGTGGATTTTGGCTTCGACGGCTTCTTTAGACGATTTAAAATCCTCATGATTTTCGAAACCGGCCGCCACCAATCTGTCCCATAAAACCGGGTGATTACTGTCGATATGCAGAATTTTTACAGGCTGTTTCATATCCCCTTAATATTGTTTAACGATGTTTTAATTCCTTTGATCAGCGACGAGCTGAATCCCTGATGCTCCATTTCATTCAATCCTGCGATAGTACAGCCTTTAGGCGTCGTTACACGATCGATTAACTGTTCCGGGTGTACTTTTTCCTGCAAAGCCATTTCGGCCGCGCCTTTAACCGTTTGTGATGCAATGGCCAGTGCGGTTTGTGCATCGAAACCAATTTCGATACCTGCCTGCATCGCCGCTCGGATATAGCGCAAAGCATAGGCTGTTCCGCAAGCGCCAAGAACCGTAGCCGCATCCATCATTTTTTCGTCGATAACTACTACCGATCCCAATTGTTCCAACACATTTAAAAAAGGCTTCACCGTAGTCTGATCTTCCTCCCGAACCGTTACACAGGTTGCAGACGATCCGAACTGAATGGCGATATTAGGCATAATCCGGATGGCCAGTGCGGTTTCTCCCAACTGTTCCTGTAGCATTTCCATAGAAAGACCGCTCACTGCCGAGGCGACTATTTTTCCTTTTAAAAACGGTTTTAATTCGGAAATAATTGCAGCGACCTGATAGGGTTTAACCGTCAACACTACCACATCAGCCATTTGAACGGCATTTTTATTATCGGAAGAAAGTAAAATCCCATCCGATTCCAAAAAACGGATCGCTTCCGGATTTCTTCTGGTCACGATCACCTGATTCCCCGTTGTAAAACGGACAATACCCAAAGCGATGGCGGTACCTAAATTACCACCACCTATAACTACAATTTTCATAAGAACCGTTTTATATGATTAGAAGCCTAAGATCATTTTGGCTATGGAAAAGTAAATCAGAATTCCGCAGATATCATTACTGGTTGTAATAAAAGGCCCGGTGGCCAATGCGGGGTCAATACCATACCGGTTTAACGTCATGGGGATAAAGGTTCCCAGTACAGACGCCGTGACAATCACGGAAAGCAGGGCTACCGTAACGGTAATTCCCAACATAAAGTTCACATTTAAAAGAAAATGGCTGCCAATTAAGAGGATAACACCTAAGATTAATCCGTTTAACAAACTTAGCGAAATCTCTTTTAGCAATCGGTTCCATAACGAACCGCTTAATGTATTATTCGCAAGACCCTGAACAATAATTGCCGATGATTGTACACCGACATTTCCGGCCATTGCGGCGATTAGCGGTGTAAAAAAGAACAACTCCGGATGTTTATCCATCGCGCCGTCGAAAAGACCTAATACGCGTACACTGATAAAACCACCCAACAACGCCAATACCAACCACGGTAAACGCGCACGGGTAAGTTCCAGAATACTGTCATCCGCCTCAACGTCTTGTGAGATACCGGCCGCCAACTGGTAATCCTTGTCGGCTTCTTCTTTGATTACGTCTACGATATCATCGATCGTAATGCGTCCTACCAGTCGTCCCAATTCGTCGATCACCGGAATCGCCTCAAGGTCATACTTTTGCATGATCCGGGCAACTTCCACGTCTTTGGTATCGACTTTTACATAGTCGACTTTTTTAATATATACTTCGCTAATCGGCGTTTTGGTTGATGTCGTCAACAAGTCTTTTAACGACAACCGTCCTTTTAGTCTTTCTTCATCATCCACCACATAAATCGAATGCACTCGGGAAACATTTTCAGCCTGCAAACGCATTTCCTTTACGCAAGTGAGCACGTTCCAGTTTTCGTTAACTTTCACCAGCTCTTTCGCCATTAAACCTCCGGCCGTATCTTCGTCATAACGCAACAAGTCAACAATATCCTTGGCGTGTTCGACGTCTTCCAGCTCGGAAATAACTTCTTCTTTTTTCGATTGTGGTAATTCCGCGATAATATCGGCCGCGTCGTCCGTATTCAACTCATCCAGCTCTTCGGCGATCTCTTTTGCCGAAAGGTTTCTTAAGATTTTTTCACGGACTTCCTCATCCAATTCGAGAAGGATTTCCGCTGTTTTTTCACTGTCGAGTATTTTAAAAAGATAGCTTGCCTCATAATCATCGAGTTCTTCCATGATTTCGGCAATATCAGCATAGTGAATCTCCTGGAGCAAATTTTCAAGTTCGTTCCCTTTGTTTTCACTGATTAGTTGCTCAATCTGAGCAATAAAGTCTCTGCTGATTTTAAACTCCATCGGCGGCTATTTTTTGAGTGAGTTCGATAAATTGTTCTACGGATAATTGTTCCGGACGGAGGTCAAAGATACTATCTTCTCTTAAATTATCCGACAACTGGAATGTTTTTAAACTATTTCTTAATGTTTTTCTACGTTGGTTAAACGCCGTTTTTACCACATTGAAAAACATTTTTTCTTCGCATGGCAATTTGTAGTTTTCTTTTCGACGCATCCGCATCACGCCCGACTTCACTTTTGGCGGTGGTGTAAATACATGTTCCGACACGGTAAACAGGTATTCCGTATCGTAAAAAGCCTGTGCCAGAACCGATAATATACCATAGGCTTTACTTCCTTTTTTCTCACAAATCCGTTCGGCTACTTCTTTTTGGAACATTCCCGAAAACTCCGGAATACGATCCCGCATTTCCAGTACGCGGAAAACGATTTGCGTCGAAATATTATACGGAAAATTCCCGATAATCGCCAACGGATCGTCACCAAACGTTTCCGAAAGGTTGTAGCGTAAAAAATCTTTCGAGATGATACGATTGGACAGTTTCAGATAATGCGTCTGCAGATATTCCACCGATTCGGTATCGATTTCAATCACATAGGTTTCGATTGGTTTTTCCAGAAGATACTTGGTTAGCACTCCCATACCCGGACCGATTTCCAACACTTTTTGATACCCGCTTAAGGTTAGTGTATCGGCAATTTTTTGGGCAATATTTTCATCATTCAAGAAGTGTTGTCCCAAATGTTTTTTAGCTCTTACCTTATCCATACTTCGTTTTTAAAGCTATTAATGATCGCTGATCAATTCTAATTCCGTACGGAACGCCAACATTTTATCTCCGAAAAGCGCAAACCCTTCTGCTCTCAGGCGTGGCGCATCTTCGTCGTAATACCGTTGCAACGTTTCCTTACTATCGGTTGTATACTGAATGGAATAGGTTACACCGCCCATTTCTTCCTCCACCAACACTTTTACCATTCGCGCAGTTGTAAACTTTCCGGTAGCCATTACATCTGCTATATGCTTCTCCTGCATCCATTTCATCCACTGGTCATGTACACTCTCGTGTATATTGATCGTCACATTGTAAATAATCATCTTTTAAAACTTAAGTTATTACCCTCCGAACAACTGTCGACCTGGGTTTTATAAATTGTTATCCCCTCGTAATTTTCTGTAATTATTCCGGGCGTCTACGTAGTAAATACTATCCTGATGGTTAAAAATAACCTTTTCATAAAGGGCTTTGGCTTTTTCGATATCAGGTAAATCCTTTCGATAAATTTCAGCCGAAAAAAACAGGGCTTCGTCTACATAAATCCCTTCGGCATGTTTCTCGATAATCTCCTGATAGACTTTTAACGCTTCGGCATATTCTTTTTTCTCTTCCAGAATACGTCCGATTTTCAATAGCGTTTCGTCTTCTACACTTTGTCCTTTGTGTTCTTTTAAAAGCGTACGAAATCCATTTAAGGCTTCGTCTGTTTTATTTTGATACAACAGGAAATCGGCTTTGGCAAATTTCTTTAACGCCACCCGCGTACTGTCCTGTGTTGTATGATCATTGATCAAAAGAAATAATTCCAAGGCGTCGTTGGCAATCAACTGAGACGAAGAGGCTTTTAACACTTTGAATTGTTGTTGTGCCCAATCGAAATCGCCTTTAAAATAGCTGGCTTTTGCCATTTTCAGACTGGCTTCGTGTCCGACTTCATCATTTTTTAAATCGTCTTCAATCTGCGCATAATAGATAATCGCCTGATTGAATTTTTCATCCAGCAACAACACATCGGCAAGTTCCATTTTTACTTCTGCTTTCTGATAATTATTGAGCGGCAATTCCAATGCATTCGTAAGTATCTGGCGCGCCGTTTCAAACTGTTTTAAATAGAAGGCTTCAAAATGCGCTTTTAAAACCTGAAGTCGCAGTGAGTAGGGCGAAATACCGTATTGTTTTAGCAACAGGTTTACTTTTTCCCGGATTAAAGGATATTCTTTTGGCGTTGCTTTTTCGATATCCATCGTCAACAACTGATAATGCGCTTCCATTTGCAAATCCAGATCCTGTGTATTGAGCAGTATAAAATCCAGAATTTCTTTTGCCGTATCGTTTTCCTGTTTCTGAACGGCTAGCTTTGCCAGGTTAATAATCGTAAAAAAATTATCCGGATTTCGTTTAAAAATGGCTTTTTCCTGAACAAAGGCTTTTCCGTATTCTTTTTGTTGTACAAAAAACCAGCTTAGAAACTGGTTCCAGAAAATATCCTGTGTTTTTTGGGTACGAATCAATAATGCTTTTCGAAGATTGGTATTGAACGATTCCTGTGTATCTTCCATCATAAAACGCGCCAACTGACTTTGTACCAACGGAGCGTTTTGCGGATTGCGATAGGCATAATCGAGCAGTTTATCCACCATCAATTCCAGATTTCCCAATTGTCCCTGTAACAAGGCAATCTGATAATCGAAATTAAAACTTGGATTTCCGGCAACGCCCAGATCGTAGGCTTTTAAGGCTTGTTCCAGTAATACTTTCTGTTCGAAAAGGCTTGCGACACCGTAGACATTATTCGGATTTTCTTTGATAACATCCAATGCTTTCTGATAGGCTTTATTGGCTTTATCCATATCCTTTTGCAGCTGGTAATTGTAGCCCAGTTCCACATAAAGGTTATTTTGTTTAAAACGGTCGATCCGGATTCGGATCATTTCTTCCGCTTTGGCATATTGCTTTAGCTGTTGGTAGCAGGCAACCTGTTTTTGAAAATACTGGTAATTATTCGGTTGCGATTTCAGCAAATCTTCGTAGATCACCATCGCTTTTTCAAACTCTCCCCTATCGAAATAGTTTTGCGCCAGCTGTTCGTTTTGTGCAAAAACAAACACCGAGCATAACAAAGCGATATAGGAAAAAAAGTTTTTCATGATATGGTTATCCTAAAAAAACAATGTACTAATGTAGCCATTTTTCAGCTAATTAGTACATTGTTGTAGTATAAGATTTTATTAATTAATGATATCAAATCCGGTATATGGACGCAACACTTCCGGAATCACGATTCCTTCCGGAGTCTGATAGTTTTCCAGAATTCCGGCCAAAACTCTTGGCAATGCCAATGAGCTTCCGTTAAGCGTGTGTGCCAAATGGTTTTTCCCGTCTTTATCTCTAAAACGCAACTTCAGACGGTTGGCCTGATAGGTTTCAAAATTCGACACAGAACTGATTTCCAACCAACGATCCTGTGCCGTTGAAAACACTTCAAAATCGTAGGTTAACGCCGATGTGAATCCCATATCGCCACCGCATAAACGCAGGATACGGTAAGGCAATTTCAACTCTTGCAATAAGGTTTTTACATGCTCGACCATTCCTTCCAAAGCTTCGTATGATTTTTCCGGATGTTCAATTCGTACGATTTCCACTTTATCAAACTGGTGCAAACGGTTTAATCCGCGAACGTGTGCTCCGTAAGAACCCGCTTCACGACGGAAACACGGCGTATATCCGGTACACATTACCGGCAATTCACTTTCCTGTAAAATAACATCGCGGTACATATTCGTTACCGGCACTTCGGCAGTTGGGATCAAGTACAAATCGTCGATACCCACATGGTACATTTGTCCTTCTTTATCCGGCAACTGTCCGGTTCCGTAACCAGACGCTTCGTTGATTAAGTGTGGCACCTGAAATTCTTTATAACCGGCATCGGTATTTTTATCCAGGAAATACGAGATCAACGCTCGTTGCAAACGCGCTCCTTTTCCTTTATAAACCGGAAAACCGGCACCGGAAATTTTGGTTCCCAGTTCGAAATCGATAATGTCGTATTTTTTAGCCAGTTCCCAATGTGGTATCGCACCTTCGTGTAATACCGGAATAGTCCCTTCTTCAAAAACGGTTTCGTTATCATCGGCTGATTTACCTTCCGGAACCACATCGGCCGGCATGTTCGGTAATTTATACAACTCGTGAATCATCTGATCCGAAACGGTATTTAAAACTTCCGTCAGTTCTTTACTTTTCTCTTTTAAAGAAGTTGTTTTTTCCTTTAGGATTTCTGCTTTGGCTTTTTCACCACTTTTCATCAACTCACCGATGTCTTTCGATAGCTTGTTCGATTCCGCCAAAATATTGTCCAATTCCACTTGCGTTGCGCGGCGCTTTTCATCTAAAGCCACCACTTCTTCAACCATTGCTTTAGCGTCAAAATTTCGTTTTGCCAAAGCCTGGATTACTTTTTCCTGGTTTTCTCTAATAAATGCTATCTGTAACATAGTATAATGATTTTATGGTCAGCAAATTTAAGGAATTGTTTTATATAATAGGACGGGCAATTTTACAAAGCTAGGACAGAATCTGGTCACTTAGGATCAAAACCATATTATTCCAATATTTTAAGCCCATATTTTGTATTATTCCCTAAATTTGGCAAACTTTACTAAAATTTATGAAAAACTATTTCTTAATTTTTGCATTACTGGCAACCGCTTTTTCGTTCGCCCAAACCGAAGAAGCTGATTTTTCCAGAATGGTCGAGGCCGAAATGAAGGCCGCTTCCGGCATGATGCAATTTACTGCCAATGCCAATACCCAGAATTACGACATCACCTACCACAAACTCGAATTCACGGTAGATCCGGCCAGTTATTTTATTTCAGGTGTCGTAACAACCAATTTTACGGCCAAACAAAACACGAACACTATCACCTTTGATCTAACAAATGCGCTAACGGTGAGCAGTGTTAAACAGGGAACCACTAGTCTTATGTTTACTCAAAATGCAAACGACGAATTGGTGATTACCCTTCCCACAACCCTAACATCCGGTGCTTCGAGTTCGGTTGTTATAACCTATTCGGGCGCACCTGCTACCGCGAATAACGCTTTTACAGCAAGCTATCATTCCGGGAATCCGATTATCTGGACGCTTTCCGAGCCTTATGGCGCCAAAGACTGGTGGCCGTGTAAACAAGACCTTAATGACAAAGTCAACAGTATTGACGTTTACATTACGGCACCGTCACAATATGTGAGTGTTGCCAACGGGCTACAAGTTAGCAGTACTACCAATAGCAACGGAACGAAAACGACACATTTTCACCACAGCTACCCAATCCCAGCCTATCTAATCGCTATAGCTGTAACCAATTACCAGATTTACAATCAGGTTGGCGGCGTGGCTCCCAACACTTTTCCGATAGTTAATTATTTGTATCCGGAAAGCGCTTTTACAAGTCAAACCAGTTTAGCGCCTACACCATCTATCATCAACCTATACGAAACACTCATTGGCCCGTATCCGTTCCGCAATGAAAAATACGGTCATGCACAATGCGGATTCGGTGGCGGAATGGAGCACACAACTGTTTCCTTTATGGGTGGTTTTAGCAGAAGTCTTATTGCCCACGAAATGGCACATCAATGGTTTGGCGACAAAGTAACCTGTGGTAGTTGGAAAGACATCTGGCTTAACGAAGGTATCACCGAATTTATGTCGGGAATGGTTGTTAAAAACCTAACCAGCAATGCCTCTTTTATCAGCTGGAAAGACTCAAAAATAAACAACATTACCTCCCAACCGGATGGCAATTTGTATTTAACCGATGCACAACTATCCAATGTTGGCCGAATTTTCAGTAGTCGTATCACCTATGATAAAGGCTCTATGGTAACCAATATGCTACGGTTTAAAATGGGCGACACCAACTTTTTTCAGGCGCTTCGCAATTACCTGAACGACCCGGCACTGGCCTACGGTTATGCCATTACGCCACAACTACAAGCGCATCTTGAAACCGTATCCGGAATGAATCTTACCGAGTTTTTTAATGACTGGATCTACAATCAGGGCTACCCATCCTACAACATCACGGTTCAGAATCTTGGTGCCGGACAAGCCAAAATAAAAGTAACTCAGACCCAATCGCATGCATCGGTAAGTTATTTTGAAATGCCTCTTCCGATTCGTTTGAAAAACGGTACCCAAACCCAGGATGTTGTTGTAGACAACACCGTAAACGGACAGGAATTTATTGTTTCGGTTCCTTTTACCGTTACCAGTTTCGAGTTTGATCCGGAAAAAGATATTATTTCCAAAAACAATACTACATCTTTAGACTCCCGTTCGTTTGATATTTCCGACACCATTCTATTGTATCCAAACCCGTCCAGCGACCGTGTTACCATCCAGTTACCGACCCATATCGAATTGGAAAATATCGAAATTTACAATGCTTTGGGACAGTTAGTCAGTACACAAACCAAGTCAGAATTTTCGGTAAGTGCTTTATCCAACGGAATCCATTTCATAAAAATCAACACTTCCGAAGGCGTCTTTCATAAAAATTTTATAAAAAAATAGGCAATCTGTAATTCCATGATAAAAAGTAAGGTGAAAACCTTACTTTTGTCGTTTACAATAAAAAAAGTGTTTTAAAAATGATACAATTAGGGCAAATCCTTTTCATACTTTCTGTATTAGTTATCCTCCACGAATTCGGGCATTATATCACGGCCAGAATGTTTAAAGTCCGCGTAGAAAAATTCTACCTCTTTATGGATGCGGGATTCTCATTATTAAAAAAGAAGATCGGGGAAACAGAATGGGGAATCGGATGGTTGCCAATTGGCGGTTATGTAAAACTAGCCGGGATGGTTGACGAAAGCATGGACATGGAACAGATGAAACAGGAACCACAACCGTGGGAATTCCGTTCAAAACCGGCATGGCAACGTCTTATCATTATGTTGGGTGGTATTATTGTAAACATTCTTTTGGCCTGGTTTATTTATACGATGGTATATGTAACCTACGGTCAGAAATATATTGCCACGGAAGCCATTCAGAAAAACGGACTGGCTTTTGGTGAAACCGGTTTAAATGTAGGTTTTAAAAACGGCGATAAGATTTTAGCGGTAGACGGTAAATATCAGGATCGTTTTAACCGTATGACGTTAGACATCCTTTTAGGAGATAAAATAGACATCGAGCGTAACGGCGAAAAGAAAACGATTATCCTAACCGATCCACAAAAAGCGGAAATCATCGGAAAAGAAGGTCGTGATTTTATTCAGCCACGTCTTTCGAGCGTGGTAGTTGATTCGGTTACGCCGAAATCGGAAGCTTTTAAAGCCGGATTTAAAAAAGGAGATCATTTGGTAGCAATCGACAACAAAGAGTTTAAATTCTTTGACGAATTGCGCGATAACCTTAACGCCCATAAAAACGATTCGGTAAACATTACCGTAATCCGTAACAACGAAAGAGTCAACTTAAAAACTTTAGTAGACAAAGACGGAAAAATTGGCTTTTTACCAACGTTTAAAGACAAAATGGACTTCGAGGTAGTAAACAAATTATCGCTCTTCCAGGCAGTCCCGGAAGCGGTTAAAGAATCCTATGCTTTATTGGTTTATAACGTAAAACAATTCAAATTGATTTTACGTCCAAAAACGGAAGCCTATAAGCATGTAAAAAGCCCGGTTGGAATTGCACGTGCTTTACCGAATCAGTGGAACTGGGAGTTTATCTGGAACTTTACGGCTTTATTTTCGATCGGTTTGGCGTTTATGAATTTACTGCCAATCCCGGGATTGGACGGTGGTCACGCGTTATTTACGATCGCTGAAATGATAACCGGAAGAAAATTGAGTGAAAAAGCAATGGGTCATGTACAGACTTTCGGAATGATTATCTTACTGACACTAATGGCCTTAACCTTCGGGAAGGACATCTACCAGCTGATTGCCGACAAATTTTTCTAATTTTTTTAAGCATTTTATTTGCGAGATTAAAATTTCGACTTATATTTGCACCGCAATAAAGGTAACACACCTTCCTCCTTAGCTCAGTTGGTTAGAGCATCTGACTGTTAATCAGAGG
>NZ_JASLCE010000081.1 GCF_030146175.1 Flavobacterium sp.
GAGTTGATCAAAACATCTTGAACCAATTGAGGAACCGTATATGTATTGGAATTCACCGTTATAGGCTGGGAAAAAGCCACAACAGAGAATAGCAAAAACAATAGAGGGGAGAGTTTTTTCATATTTGCTTAAGCTTGTAAAATATCTTATTTTGGGGTTAAAACAGTTCCTTTATGTTAATTTTTCCTTTAAAATTTCCAAATATACTTATTCAAACGATATATGTTCGTTAAATTTGCAAAAAATCACAAAAAAAATGTTAAAAGTAACAATACGAGATACGCAAAACCCTGCTATTGTGAAGTTTGAATTTCCAGATTTCATAACAAAAAGTGAAAGTTTCGAGTTTAAAAACATCGACGAAACCGCACCGTCACCCCTTGCAAAACAGCTATTTTACCTGCCTTTTGTTAAGACGGTGTACATTTCAGGTAACTTTATTGCCATCGAAAAATATTCGATTGTAGAATGGCATGAGGTAAAAGAATTATTGGCCGAACAAATCGAAAGTTTTGTAGACAAAGGCGGAAAGATCATCAACATCGATGAAAACAAAAGTAAAAAAGTACCGGTTACTGTTTATGCAGAAACGACGCCTAATCCATCGGTATTAAAATTTGTTGCCAGTCGGTTACTAACCAAAACCAGCGTGGAGTTTAAAAACATCGACGAGACAGCTCCTTCGCCGTTGGCAAAAGAATTATTCAAGCTTCCGTTTGTAAAAGAAGTATTTATCGACGAAAACTATATTTCGATCACCAAATACGATATTAACGAGTGGCAGGAAATCACACAGGAGGTGCGCACTTTTATCAAAAATTATATTGAAGAAGGCAAACAAATCATCGACGAAACGCAGATCGTAAAAACCGCCAACCACGAAAAACAACAGGAAGAGTATTTTAACAATCTGGATGTAACGTCGCAGCAAATCATCAATATCCTGGACGAATATGTAAAACCGGCTGTAGCTTCAGACGGTGGAAACATTATTTTCGAATCCTACGACGAAACCGAAAAACGTGTAAAGGTGATCCTTCAAGGAGCTTGCAGCGGTTGTCCGTCATCAACTTTTACGTTGAAAAACGGTATTGAAAACATGCTAAAAGAAATGTTACACGATCAGAATATCAAAGTAGAAGCGGTAAACGGTTAATTTTCAACTGTTCTCCCACAACAGCAGTTGCTTTTTCAACTTTTATACACTACCTTTAATAGTTTAACCTTAAAAACTGGTAAATTATGGGCGTACTAAAAGTTATTGAATTACTTTCCAGTTCGGAAACCAGCTGGGAAGATGCTACCCGAAAAGCGGTTGCAGAAGCATCGAAAACGCTAAAGCACATCCGATCGGTTTATGTACAGGAACAAAGTGCTGTTGTTAACGATGATCAAGTGACAGAGTTCAGGGTAAATCTGAAACTCACTTTTGAAATAAAATAAAAAAGATACAGGCGTTCATTCGAACGCCTTTTTTAAAACCATGAACGAACTCCAATACGAATCCAGTCCTTACCTACTCCAACATGCGCAAAATCCGATCCATTGGAAAGCATGGAACGACCAGACGCTCGCAACCGCCAAAGCGGAAAACAAACTCATGATCGTTAGCATCGGCTATTCGGCCTGTCATTGGTGCCATGTGATGGAACATGAAAGTTTTGAAGACAGCGAAGTAGCCAACATTATGAATCCCGGTTTTATTTCCGTTAAAGTCGACCGTGAAGAACGTCCCGATGTGGATGCTATTTATATGAAAGCCGTACAACTCATGACCAGTCATGGCGGATGGCCGCTCAATGTGGTTTGTTTACCGGATGGCCGGCCGGTTTGGGGTGGTACCTATTTTAAAAAAGAAAACTGGATTGATATTTTAACCCAGCTTCAAAATTTGTATCAGACGAATCCCGCTAAGATGCTGGAATATGCCGAAAAATTACACGAAGGTATTTCGTTTTTAGGAATCGTAAACCACGCACAAGCCAATCCCGAAGAACAGGATCCGGCACGAATCAAAATACTGATTGAAAAATGGGCTAAGAGTTTTGACTGGGATTTTGGAGGTTATGCACGGGCTCCGAAATTTATGATGCCGAATAATTTTATTTTCCTACAACGATTTGGCTATCAAACATCCTCAAAAGACCTATTGGATTTTGTAGACCTGACCCTGACAAAAATGGCTCACGGTGGATTATTCGATGTATTGGGTGGCGGTTTTTCCCGTTATTCCGTCGATATCCGATGGCATGTTCCGCATTTCGAAAAAATGCTTTACGACAACGGTCAGTTGGTTACGCTATATGCTCAGGCTTATAAACGGACACAAAATCCACTGTATAAAGAAGTAATCGAAAAAACGTTGCCATTCGTCGAACGCGAACTTTTAAATCCGGAAGGCGGTTTTTATGCCGCTTTGGATGCCGACAGTTTAAACGCAAAACAGCAACTCGAAGAAGGCGCGTATTACGTTTGGCAAAAAGAACAACTGCAACAACTCTTACAAGACGATTTTGAGATTTTTGCCGCCTTGTTTAACATTAATGACTTCGGCTATTGGGAGCACGACAATTATGTCCTTATCCAAAGTCAGTCGCTGGAAAATATCGCCGAACAATTCGGATTGACCGTAACGGCACTTTCCGACAAAAAACAACAGTGGGAACAGTTATTATTCCGTGAACAGCAAAAAAGACCCAGACCACGACTGGATGATAAATCGCTCACATCGTGGAACGCTATTATGTTAAAAGGATATGTTGAAGCGTATAACGCCATCGGAACTTCTTCTTACCTTGAGCTGGCACTTCGGAATGCCTCTTTTATCATCGAAAAACTTTGGTCGGAAGACGGCTATTTATGGCATAGCTATAAAAACGAGCAAAGCAGTATCGTTGGCTTTTTAGAAGATTATGCGTTTACGGTCGACGCTTTTATCAGTTTATATCAGGCTACACTGGACGAAACCTTTTTATATCACGCCAAACAGTTAACCGATTATTGTTTTGATCATTTCTATGATGAAACACAGCAATTTTTCTTGTTTAAAGCCAAAAACACAACTGCCTTAATCGCCGAACATTATGAGATTGAAGACAATGTAATCCCGTCGTCCAACTCGGTTATGGCCAACAACCTGTTTACACTTGGCATACTGTTTCACAACAGTCATTATGAAAAAACGGCTATGCAAATGCTCAACCATGTCATTCCCAATATCGATTATGGTTCGGCTTTTTCGAACTGGTTGAATTTATGGATGAACCTATCGACCGACAACAAAGAACTGGCCGTTTGCGGTGCGGATGCGATTGCCGGCATAAAGGCTGTGCAGCGACATTATTACCCACATGTGGTTATCGCCGGAAGTACAACCCCTTCAAAAATCCCATTTCTTCAAAATCGATTTGACGAAAAGGACACACTGTTTTATATTTGTGAAAACAGAAATTGTCAGTTACCCGTTCGTGAACTGACCACTGTATTAGACGAATTAGCAATTAAATAAATATCCCCCTTATGGAACAAATGAATAACTTTTTTATTCACTATTTTAATGTTTTACTGGATTATTCACCCAAAGTGATCTCGGCGATCATCATCCTGTTTGTCGGGATTTGGGGAATCCGTTTTATCCGAAAGATTGCCGAAACGGTAATGACCAAAAGAGAACTGGAACCCACATTGATCAAATTCCTGTTGGATTTCCTGATCTGGGCATTACGAATCTTATTATTTGTATCAGTAATCTCCAAATTAGGCATCGAAACATCATCGTTTGTTGCCATTTTAGGAGCCATCGGACTTGCCGTAGGTTTGTCACTACAAGGTTCGCTTTCGAATTTTGCCGGCGGTGTATTGATCATCCTTTTTAAACCCTTTAAAGTAGGCGACACTATCGAAGCGCAGTCCGAAAATGGAAAAGTACTGGGGATTCAGATTTTTTCGACCCGAATATTAACGGCTCAAAACCAGATCATCTATATTCCGAACGGCCTTTTATCCAACGGAAAGATTAAAAACTTTTCGCAGAAAACAACCCGCAGAACCACTTTGGTAGTACCAACGGGATATGATTCGGATGTCAAAAACATCAAAATCAAATTGGAAGCACTGGTAAAAAATCATCCGAAAGTATTACAAACTCCGGCACCGGAAGTCGTGATTAGCGATATGGGCGAAAAGAATGTGATTTTTTCCCTTCGTGCCTGGACCTATAATGCCGATTATGGTACCGTTTGTTCGGAATTACTGGAAGAAAGCAGTAAAATTGTTTCCGTTACGACTTCTTAGGTTTTGTAGTCATCACAAAATCTTTTAAATAAAAAGGCTCAAAGTAAGCGACATCTACAGTGTCGCTTTTTTGATACTTTTCAAAGGAGATCCGGCTCATTTCTCTAGCCGACGGATATACAATCGTATCATGGTATACAAACCTCGGATCATTTAAAACCGCTTTGCATTTTGCGGCACCATCGCCAACCAAATGCAACGTTCCTTCGAGTGTATCGTAAGTTGTAGTTTCAATAATTTCTGCTTCCGTAGCGCGTAGTCGGGCATAGGCCGAATCAAAAACAGCCGTAAAAACTTCCATTCTTCGGGCGTCGATCATCGGGATAATCTTTCCTTCGGTTACCGTTAATTGTCGTGCCAACGTTTCCAGCGTATCGATTGCCAGCAATGGAATATTGAGCGCATAACACAAGCCTTTTGCCGCCGAAACACCAATGCGGAGTCCGGTATACGAACCCGGCCCCTGACTTACCGCTATCGCGTTTAAATCCTGAAACGTTAACCCCGCCTGTTGCAAAGCCTGTTCAAAAAAGACATGAAGTTTTTCCGCATGGGAATAGCCTTCTTCGGCCATTTCAAGACACACCAGTATTTCTCCGTCTTTTGCAAGGGTTACGGAACAATTCTTTGTTGCCGTTTCAATATTCAAAATGTAAGCCATCTTCAGTAAAAATTATTGGCAAAGATAATCATATATTTTTTTGCCACGATTGCAATATCTTTTCCGCTCTATAGCCTGAAAAAATGGTGCAACCGTGGCAAATGTATTCCCGGAAAAATCCGGTAAAAATCAAAAAAACTAAGCGTTATTATTTTTTATCTTTTCCTTTATCGGGCGATCCGGCTTTTTTTATCACAACCATATCCCCCGGTTTTAAATCTTTAGTAACTGTAGTATACGGTCCGGTAATAATCTCATCTCCTTTTTTCAAACCTTCGACGATTTCGATATTGGTATCGTCCTGGATTCCGGATTTGACTTTACGCAATTCCGCTTTATTACCTACTTTCACAAATACGCATTCAAATTTCTTTTCGGTAGAGCCTTTTGTTTTTTCCTTTTCCTCTTTCTCCAGCTCTTCCATGATATCTTTTTTAGCTCCCGAAATATCGGCATCGGTTTTCATCACTACCGAGCTAATTGGCACCGCCAAAATGTTTTCTTTACGTTTGGTTTCAATATCAACCGTTGCTGTCATTCCCGGACGGAAAGGCGAATAATTAGAAGGCTTTCCAACCAAAAGGTCTTCATACGATTCTTTTAAGATGCGTACTTTTACTTTAAAGTTGGTCACCTGATCGGCTGTTAGCGTCGAACTGGCCGAATTGGAAATACTGGTTACAATTCCTTTGAATTCTTTTTTCAGATAGGCATCCACTTCGATTTTGGCCGGATCGCCGATATTTACTTTAACGATATCGTTTTCGTTTACATCGACTTCCACTTCCATATTGTTGAGGTTGGCTACACGCAATAATTCGGTACCCGCCATTTGTTGCGTTCCCAATACACGTTCTCCTAATTCCACATCCAGTCGGGAAATCGTTCCGTCTACCGGTGCATAAATAGTTGTTCGGTTTAAGTTATCATTTGCTTCGGTCACAGTTGCCGTAGCACTTTGCACATTGTAATAAGCCGATTGTTTTGCAGCAACAGCCACTTCATAGGTCGATACGATCTTATCCCATTCGGATTTTGAAATAACACCTTTGGCAAATAACTGTTTGTTTCGATCGTAGTTGGCTTTGGCTTCTTTTACCTGAGCTTCCGCCTGACTTAATCCCGCTTTAGACGTTGATAAAGACGCTACCGATCGGTTCACTCCCGACTCGTATAAATCGCGTTTGATGCGAACCAGCAAATCTCCTTTTTTTACTGTTTGTCCTTCTTTAACCGGAAGACCAATAATCTCTCCGGAAACATCGGATGAAATTTTCACTTCAATCTCAGGTTGTATCTTACCGGTAGCCGAAACCGTTTCGACAATTGTCATCTGGTTGGCTTGCGTCGTTTCTACTTCCGTTCCTTTTTCTTTGTTACCAATCACACCCGATTTACTAAGGGCAACCAGTACAACAACTAACAAAACAACACTACCCAACAGGATGTATTTTGTACTCTTTTTCATAAATTTTTATTTTTGAATAATTGGTAACCCAAAGTAGAATTCCAATATTTTCGTTCTGAATATATAATCATATTTTGTTCGCAACACTTCCGACTGGGCATTTACGAATAACGTTTGTGCCTGTGTAAAATCGAAAACATTCATCAAGCCCACTTCGTAACGCTCTTTCGCATAGTTAAACGATTCTTGTCGGGCTTCCAGCGTTGCCACAGCCGCTTCGTATGATTTAAGCGATCCTTTTGTATCGGTAAAAGCGGTATAAACCGTTCTTTCCAAATCCAGTTCCTGTTGTTCTAATGCGATTCTGGAACGTTCCAACGCTACTTTAGAACGCTCGACATTATTGCGAACCGAGAAACCATTTAGCAACGGAATATTTAACGACAATCCAAAATTCTGTCCTTTGTTATTGCTAAACTGATCAAAGATTGGCTCCGGACTTCCTAAAACCGGACGGTAGTTGTTTTGCAACACCTGTAATCCATTTTCCGTAAAATACTGTGTTGGAAGTGTCGGGTTAGCCGCATCCAGTTGGTAACCGGTAATTCTATCGGCATAAGCCGCACGGGTACTGAAACTATAGAATCCCTGAAGTGTCGGATGGTATTTTCCTCTTGCGATAGACAAATCTTTTTCGGCTATCGAAACATTGGCTTCCGCAATTTTTATATTGGCTCTGGTTTCTTTTGCTTTCTGAAAAATATTTTTTGGATTTTCCAGCAACACACTACTGTTTTGTACCGGCGTTTCAGAATCAACAATATCAAACTCCTGAAAATCGTCCAATTGTAATAATTGTGCCAAACTTAGCTTTGACAGCAACAGTGCGTTTTCTCCGGCAATCAATTTCTGATTATCAGCCATAACCGTAGCTTTCACATCCAGCAAGTCCCCTTTTGGTACTACTCCGGCATCAACAAGCTCTTGTGTACGCTCCATTTGTTTGGTATCGTAGGCCAGCTGTTTGGTCTGCACTTTTAAATTTTCTTTATTGAAAAGGATTTGCAAATAGGCATTCACAACATTCAACGAAACATCTTCCTGCATTTTCTGCAATTGATATTGTGACGCGATGATCGAAAGATTGGCTTTTCGCAACTGATTTTGATGCTGTAACCCTTTATAAACATCAATTCCCACATTCAATGCGGCAGAAGTATACTGAATGGTTTGATTTTCCAAAAGACCTGTGGTGATGTTCTGGTTAAGACCAACGTTCCAGGAGTGCGATGCTTGCCCGTTAACGGTTGGCAGGAAATTCCCCCAAGCATCTTTTTTAGAGATTTCGGCAACCTGTTTATCTAAAATCGATTGTCTGATCGAAATATTCTTCTCCATTGCGTGATTCACACACTCTTCCAAAGTCCATTTTTTAGCTTGTGCTTTCATTTGAATTGTCACCATGGACAAACCCAAAAACAGCAATGTTGTGTTCTTCATATTATTGATTTTCCTACAAATATAAAATTTCTGTGCACATATGCATTTTTATTCGGTATCCATTAGACGCAATTCTTTAACGAACGTTACAATTTTATTTCAATAAAAACCTACTTTTACCGAAGATTTTTAGACAACTCTTATGAAAACTTTTTTTTCATTCCTGGCAGTAATAAGCCTGGCAATGCTAATGACCCGTTGCGGGAGTACCGGAAAAATTAATACCCTAAAACCGGAACCCAGCGACAACAAACCCGCGGTTTACGAAACCACCACTTCTTTTATCAATATGCCGATAGAAATTTCGCTAAAGGAAATTGAAATCCAACTCAACAAATCCCTAAACGGATTAATTTATAACGATAGTATTCTGGCCGATGATAAAACGGAGATGAAAATCTGGAAACAGGCACCGATAAAACTAACGGAGAAAGATGGTAAAATCCGATCGGTAATTCCTTTAAAAATATGGGCTAAATTCAAATACGGGACTGACTTTTTAGGATTGAACGACACCAAAGAAATCAACTTAAACGGACAAATCACCCTTTTGAGTGATGCCAAATTATCGAACTGGAAACTTTCGACAACTTCCGCAATTGAAGATTTCGAATGGAAAGACAGTCCGAGTATTGTCGTAGCCGGCAAAAATGTACCGATTACCTATGTTGTCAATCCGACGATCCGTTTGTTTAAAGCCAAAATTGCCAAAACCATAGATGATGCCATTAACAAAACCACCGATTTCAAACCACAGGTGTTAGCCGTTCTGGAGAAAATCAGTACGCCGTTTAAAACCAGTGAGGTTTACGAAACCTGGTTTAAGGTAGCGCCAACCGAATTATATGTAACCGACGCTATATTATCAAAAAGCAAAATCACGATGGATATGGGCTTAAAATGCAAAATGCAAACCATCGTAGGTCAGGAGCCGCTAAACACGTTTAAAAAAGAAGCTATCGTTTTAAAACCGGTTGCCAAAATGCCAAATAAGATTGAAGCCACGGTTGCCGCCGTTTCGACCTATGAAAGTGCCTCACGCATCATTACCAAAAACTTTCAGGGTAAGGAATTTGCTTCCGGAAGCAGAAAGATAACAGTTCAAAAAGTTGACTTATGGCATAAAGATGGTAAAATGATCATTGCATTAAGTATGACCGGTAGTTTAGATGGTACGATTTACCTGTCGGGTATTCCTAATTACAATGCGGTATCAAAAGAGATTTATTTTGATCAAATGGATTATGTATTAAACACCAAAGGCATCCTGACCAAAACGGCCAACTGGTTGATGCAGGGTTATATTCTAAATAAAATACAGGAAAGCTGTCGTTATTCGATCAAAGACAATCTGGAAGAAGGTAAGAAAAATATGCTGCCGTACTTAAACAATTATTCCCCAATGAAAGGTGTTTTTGTGAACGGAAACATCAACGATTTTATTTTTGACAAAGTTGAGGTTACCGATAAAGCTATCATCGCTTTTATTAAAACTTCCGGACAAATGAGCATTAAAATCGACGGAATGGAATAAAACGTTTTGTCTTTACAATATAAAAAAATCCGAACCATATGGTTCGGATTTTTTATATCACGGATTACAAATCTGGGTGATTTGGTTGTTTCTCTATTTACTCGGATTGCAAATCCGAGCGATCTGGCTATTTAATGAATTTGAAAAATGAAATCACAATAAAATGATGGAATCCTATCCTTATAAGAAATATTATCTTCCTTTATATGCTTACTCTTTAAAAACTGTTGTTTACACCAATCCTCATTAAACACATTTGAATCAACCGGAATCTCATGAATAGAAACATTATCCGTATCTTCTTGTGAAAAATGTTTTATCCTATCTTTATAAACAAAAAAAATGTCTGTGAGGTACTCGGTTTTAGAAAACACATTTCTTCTAATATCAAAAACAACAATTTTATCATTCCTATAATAAACAAAATAAGTTGACAACTCTTCCTCATCACCCGTAAAACTTTGTTCAATTTTTTCAAAATAAAAGTTTCCAACTTTTTTAATATTCCTATTTTTTATTTTCCCATTGTCAAACTCATTAATTACAATAACATCCCCTTCATCTTTTAATGCAAAAAATTCACTCCCTTTAACTATAACACTATCTGCTTTCATTTCAAAGAAATTAATGCTATCTGATATGATGAAGCCCATTCTTTTTAAAGAGTCAATTTTTGCGTTACTATCAACATTTTTAAGATTTTCATTTTCATTTCCATTTTTTATTTCTCCTTTACAGGAGAAAAGAGAAGCCGCAATTAATACAAATAATTTCTTCATAATTAAAACTTAAAATTACCTTTTCGAGTGTAGTATCCACCATTAATTGTTGAAAATCTATTACAATTCAAATTCGGATCATAACGTTTATATTGATTCATAAACGCTGAATTCACCCTAATATTAGACCAATTATCTTTATATTTTTCAGGTATTTGATCAACCACTCCAAAATTAGTACCCCATGGCAGAAAATTAGAATTATTAAACAAATTAACACTCCCTCTTCCCCATGTCATTGGAGCATAAATTATAGCCCCACTACCTTGCGATAGTGCTTTCATATTGGCTTCACTCACCTTCAAATCTTTACCACCACCTTGATGACATGCCTGAATAACAATCTTCGAACTTTCATCAGTAAAAGGACTCAATGCTTTCCCCAAATCCTTAAAATCTGACTTTCCTTCAATTCTTTCTGATCCAATCTTAAAAGATTGCTTATCGTAATCCCCATGAGAATTTAAAACCAAAGTACCTATTTGATCATTACCAATATTATTTTCTATTAATTGTTTCACTAAATCCTTAGTATCATTAGCATAAATCTTAACAACAGAGCTATCCAAATGATTTTCAGCGGATTCTTTCACATTTAATAAAGCTTGATCACTATCTGATATTTTTTTAGGCAAAACCACCACATTTATTCTTTTCTTAGGATCACCTTCATTTTTTTCTCCTTCCATACCTGTAGGATCAATAAATCTTATAGGATTTTGATAACAATAAGCATAAGGATTAGACCCTGGATAACTTCCAGCTAACGGATCCACACTTAACCAATTACTAATTTTCGGATCGTAATAACGGGCACCATAATAATAGATTCCGGTTTCGCTATCCAGTTCTTTACCGTTAAATTTATACGGTGACGTATAGTTTTCTGTAAAACTGTGCATTTCTACCATTGTTTCCCCGAATGGTAAATTTAAGAAAAATTGGTACGGCATTCCGTTCGCATCTGTTAAATACGTACTCGATCCCAAATGATCCGGATGATAATAATAAATATCTGTATACGGGAACTGCTCTGTTACCTGCGAGGCTCGTTCACTCTCCAGCTCCTCACCATCTTTTTCTTTCGTAAGTATCTCCGGTTTATAATCTTTAAAGTATACTTTTCCGTTATCCGATTTTGAAACCATTTGTTCCAAATCTGTTTTTTGAGCCAATTGCAGCTTTTTAATATCCAACTCCGTTTTATCCAAACGTTCAAAAATACTTGCATCGCTTTCTCCGATTCGACTAACAATACGTTGCGCTCCGGCATAATAGTGCTTGCTGTATTCTCCTCTTCCGTCGACTACAACATACGCACTCGGATAAGTCGTATAGGCTTCAAAACTTACACCACTTCCGTTTACCAATGTTCCATTTTCGAACACCTGTTCCACTCGTGAAGTTCCCTTTAAGATACGCTCTCCGATAGCATCATAAATATAATGTTGCATCTGACCGTCTTTATCGACCACGCGTAAACGGTTACTTTCATCCCAATACATCGAAGTATTCATTCCTACCGATGTTGATCGTACGGTCATATTACCGTTTAAGTCATATTTAAAATCTTCCGTATTTCCGGTATTCGAATCGACAATACTCTTCACTCTATGCGATCCCGAAATATATTCGTAATTATTACTATAGGTATTATCCGGATTCGTCAAATAACTATTAACAGCATGTGTCTGGTTTTTCACTTTGACACCATGCGTATCATTATACTCCATATCCAATGAATAATCACTGTTGTTATTCGTCTCCCGATTTACAAACCCTATAAAACTTCCTCTGCCCGATGTCAGTCGGTTTAAGTTGTCGTATTTGAATGTATGCTCATACGTTCCTCCTAATTGATTTGTAGGATTATAAGGCGCATTGTTTGAAATTGTTCTGACATTCCCGACATTATCATATGTATAATTATTATTAAACATATTCTGCTGGGCAGCTGTTTTAACATTCAGATTACTCAAACGTCGTAATGACGGGCTATATGTATATTTTGTTTCCGTATTATTTCCATATAACAAATACGTTCGCTGTTCATAGTGATCGTAATCGATACGTTTGATATATTCGTAATCCGTACTAGCTACATTTCCTAGCACTCGGTTCAAGTTTCCACCAAGATCGTAGTAATATGACACTCTTTCTCCGTCCGGATAAGTCATCTTTTTTAATCGGTTCCAGCTATCGTATTCAAAATACGTTTCAAATACACGCGTCGGGATATTCGGTCCTACTACGGTACGTCTGTTATAAATCAGTTCGCCCATACTACCATAATCAAAATGTTGCTCTCCCGAAGCATCTTTTTGATAGACTAGTCTACCCGTCACCGGCCCGCCATTTCCATATTTATAGGTCACATCACTAATATTGACTCCACTTGCGGTTGGCGGAAACTTAATCTTAATCGGTCTGTTGTATTCATATTCATATGAAATAGCAGTTCCGGCATTTGTTAAATTAGCGGTTTCCAATTTCGTAAGGTTACCGGCATTGTCATATGCATATTTCGTTGTTCCGTTATCCGGATGTGTTACTTCCGTTTTTCTTCCCAAATCGTCATAATCATACGTTGTAGTCAAGTCTTCCGCATCAACATAGGTCAACAATTCACCAATTCCATTATAGTTGAATTTTGTCCAGATGTCGCCGGATGGCCCTACATTCTTAGTCATATTCACTCTTCCGTTGATATCTTTAAATATTTCCGATATCACTTGTTGCGATCCGTTTTGATCCGTTACCGATCTTGCTTTAAATGCCAGATTCCCATTTTGATCGGCATCGATAGTATAGCTTGTTATTGCTTCGTTACCATCCTGATCTATCGTTTTTACCACACGATCCAACTCATCGTATTCCGTTTTCGAGAAATACGAAACCACCTGTTGGTTGATTTTATAATTTACTGTACAACTTTTACCTTCATAAGTAGGATTATACTGTCGGATTCCTCTTCCGTAATCATCGTAATACACCCATCCGGAAACCGACATCGCTTCTTCATACACCGGTTTATCGATTGTTCCAGTATTGATTTCAATATCTTTTTTCACCTGCATTGGTCTTCCCAATCCATCCATAAACGTAAACGTTTCAATCGCATTCGGATCGTGTTGTTCGTCATAATGCGTTGTTACCGCTACCGGAAGGAAGTCGGTACTTGAAATACATGGGTTAGCTCCTAAATCCGCGTGAGTAGGATAATATTTAAATTTAATCGTATAATCCGAAATGGCCGCAACGAGTTCTTTCGGTCCTTTTACTGTAACTAGTCGACCAAAGGTATCATATTGATATTGCGCAATACTACCACCAATATCGATAGTCTCCAATACTTTATCAAATTTCGGATCGTATTCTGTAGTCGAATAATAACCAAAGGCATCATCGATCTGCGTCACATACTTATTGGTTGCTGTATCATACCCGTACATATACCAGAAAGCCTGGTTATTATGATTTCGAGGGAATTCCACCCGTGTAAGATTACCAAAACCATCATATTCCATAGTGGTCTTTACAAAACTACCCGCGTCTTTATAGGCCAGAATCGCTCCGATTGCTCCTGTATTCGGGTTGATTTCATCCGTTATTCTTCTTCGTTTTAATACAGATGAACCGCTACTGGAATCGAACACCTTAATCTCTTTCGGAACATTCAAGATATTTTTAGCGACTAAAACAGCATCATTATGATAAGAAACCGTAGACGAATAATTATCAGCTGTTGTTGCCAGATCACCATCATTTATATAATCAGTCACCCTTCCGTAACCGTCATATTTCATACGACTTTCCGAAACAATTGTATTTGTACCTAATTCATAAACCTCATTTCGGGTTTTAACCATTACAACACCGGCCTGTCTTCTACCTTCTTTACCACCCACGTCAAATGTTAACGGTAATGAAGAATTGGTATCCATCTGCCCGTTAGCTAATATCTTTCTTAACTCATAGAAATTCTCCATTTGTGAGAATACAGGACCGCTGGCTGTACCATAATAAGGGCCTTTTTTTACATACGATTTCTTCACCAATCCTTTTAAGAAATAATTATCGTTATGGTATTCCGCTATCGTAGTTCTGTACGCTTGTTCATTTGGTTTATAATCAAGCGTTCTTACGATTCCGTAACCATAGAACTCTCTTTCCCGTCTGTCATAACGTCCTCTTTCGTATTCGAAACTTTTTCTATAAATATCAACTCCTTCATTAGCCAATGTTTTTCCGTCATGAATTACAAGACCGGACATTACCCATCGGGAATGCGGGTTGTTATAATCAACCGGTTTCGGTGTATAGTCAACTGTAAAAGTTCCTCCTAATGGATTCTGAACTGTTTTTAACAAGTTGGTTCTTTTAATATTAGAGTGATAAACTATAAAATCCCCTCCGTCTTTGGCTACCATATCGGTAAACCCGTCTTTATTAAAATCTCTGTATGACTTCAGGTTTTCAGTAATCGAAAGATTGGCATTACCTCCTACACTAGCTCCCCATTTAAAGTGCAGAATAGGAAAATAAACAAACAGGAATTTACAACAGATTGTAAAATGAGAAAACATGGCTACCTGTCCGGCTATGGATAAAGCAGTGCTTTGAGAATCATTATTCAGATTTACTGTGATCGGATAAACCGTATCTGAGAATCGGGTTCCTTCATTAAAACGCACTCCATTATTTGTAATTATATCTACAAGCCCATCATTATTAACATCATCAAAAGTAACTCTTGTGTTATTTCCATTTCTACTAGCTCCTACATCAATACTAAATTCGAGCGGTACAGATTGTAACAAGCCTGAAACCATTCCATCAATACTAAAACCTAAACTTACTCCCAACGGACTTGGCGTACTCATATAAGAAGTTAGGTTTCTATAATTTGCATTTTCAAATACTGTTTGTCCTATTGTTCCTTTATTTAACTGAACTCTAAAAACATTACCATCGATATTAATTCTGTCGGGCAATCCGTCACCGTTAACATCCTGCCAAAAGTTTTCACCGTGATTATCTCCATCTAGACTCACCGACACTCCAATTCTATCAGAAGGTTTCCCAATATTCATTGCTCTTTTTTCTTCCCCCCCTCTTCCATTGCTATCACTATTTGAATCGGATCCGGTACTCTTATTCCCTGCAATAATAGATCCTTTAGCTAAGGTAAAGCCATTATTTTCACTATGACTAACCGATATATGTCCAAAACCGGGATCTCCCGACGGGCTTCTATGTCCACCCGTCATAGTTGTTGTTTGTAGATTGTCTGTTAGGAATATTTCCGGGTATCCGTCACCATTCAAGTCCATAAACTCACGTGTTGATTGGCTATATCCCTCATCATTCAAGCTACTACGACTAAAGTTAATCGGTCCCCAACCTACAGTATACGATCTTGATGCACTTTGATGCTGTTTGTTAATAGCAAACATACCTGTATTCATATCCGCTTGCTCTGTAAAATGAGTATGACTGTCGTCTTCATTAAACATATCTCCAAAAGACGATGTTGTAAAATCACCAGCCCGCATAGTCGTTGCACTGGAATATGTGGTATCAAAAAAACCTTCCCATTTCTCAATCATTTGGTTATTTTCATTCACATTTCGCGTTGGCTTTGCTTCCAATAAACAAATAGCTGGCGGATTAATCGAAAACTGGTTTAATAAATCACCCAACGCTTGTAAATCCTGAATGCTATACTGTGAAAAATCAGTATTTTCATTCGGCAAATTAAACGCCGAAGTCAACACCCCTTGTATACAGGCTCCTGGATCCGGAGCATTATCACACTGACTGGTATCAATGCCCATATCTGCCAATATATCGGTAGACATTCCTAACATCGGATTGGCAATTACACTATGATTAAGTAGTTTTCCATAACTATCTGATCGTGTATTGGGATTTGGATCATGATTTTCGTTGTACAAAAACTGTCCCCATCCATTATGCAATGAGCCTAAATGTTCTAAAGAATACCTGAATATTTCTCCCCAATATTGATATTGAGAATTTCCATAGCTTTTACTGGTATAGTAAGCGCTATAAGGAACTTCACGATTATAATAAGATCCAGTTTGATAGGGTAATGACCAATCATAACCAATATAAATTAACGAACCTCTATCTTTATAAGTTGTTACTATTGTAACACCATCTGGCGCTATATAAGACTCATAGTGACTCTGCACCAACCCTCTCCATTTTACAAAAAGCTCATCATTTTGCGCACCATCAACATAAAACTCTACGTTTATATCAACCGGTGTCGCAATACTGTTTATATTTCCAGTATAAAGAGGGATGGGGTCATTATTATTTGAAACATTGACTGTTCCATTTTGGATCGTTATTTTTCTTTTCGCTATATATTTTCCATTTTTCTTTACTACCATCAGGAAAGAACCATTATCTTCATTTGTAAACGGATAAGCTGGATTACTTTCCAACATATTATTAATTTTTAAACCATAGGTCTGAACCGTATTAGGCACATTCCAAATTATAGGTCTGTCATATACATTGTTATGATTGGGACCTAAACGATATTTACTTGTGTATCCTCTATATATTGAATATTTGACTATCGGATATTTATAGACGCTTCGATTTACCACTCCCCCAGTAATTGCATTGGCATCAGGGATATAGGTGAATTTTGGTTTCCATTCAATTGCTTTCCATTTTACGTTAGAATCAGATTCTACAAATAATTTAAAAACAACTTGTTGGTTATTTGAGAGATTAGACATGACGTAGTTACTAACATCTATAGCCATTGTATTCCCTGCCATTGACACAACCGTACTCGAGTTTTGCGGGCAAATTTTCTGATAGATCACCTCCTCCAACGGTTGTGCTTGAAGATTAGTCAGATCATACGTATATTTTACAATTTTATAAGTCACATCATCCGACATATTCGCCACTGTAAAATTGGACCACTCAAATTTAACAGTTCCTGTCCCTGGTAATTCCGTTTCGTCCTCCTTACTCAAAATAAAAGAATCTGCATAGTTACTTCTATTATTATCGATTCCGTTCGGATCTAAAAGCGGCCCCATCGGCACTCCAAATTCATCAACAAACTCTATACTAGGATTTGAATTTAAAACGACATTAGAGCCATTTGTATTTTTATGTAGCCTAAAATAGAATTTAACATTTTTATCAACTGCTAATACTCCATTATTATTGAGAAAGTCTGCCCCTAAAGGGACATTATCATCTGTAATCAATACATCTACCGGTGGTTGAGCAGCTGTTAATTCTTTTAAATAAAGTCTGTAACCGATGTTTCTTCCTCCTAATACTTCAATAGAATAGACTGCCTTATCTTCAGGGTTATTTCCTTGTAGAGAAATTCGGTCTCTTATTATAACATGTCCACTAGCTGGTGATACCCACACCCGTACGACATCATAATCCGTCATCACATCCATCTGCTGATTATCTGGATCTGGCTCTTCATTTGGTCTTATACCTGGATCGGCAGTGATTACCATATTTGGTGTTAGCTCACTGGAAGCATAAAACGTTGGTGTTTCATTACTATCCAGTCGGTTAAAATACACCACTCCATTACTTACAATGTCAATTAAACCATCATGGTTCGCGTCTGTAAAATAGGTAATGGTTTCCGAACTACTTTTAAATCGTTTTGTTCCGAAAAAGAATGGTGCTCCAAACAACTGGAACTTAAAATTCCATCCTTCTAAAAACTTGTTCTTAGATGTACCCTCACTTCTAAAAAATTCTCCCGCTTTATTTATTTTTTTGGCGGAATCAAAATAATGTTCCGTTGTATCATAGTCCCGAACTTTATGCCCAAGATACCAAAGTCCATCACTTTTTTGATATACCACATCTTCTAATCCATCTCCATCAATATCAACTAAAGTCACTTTTCCAACCTCTTTTGTTGTAGATTCACCAAACGGAAAACCAAACATAAAGGTAGGCGACGGATTCTGACTGATGCTCCAAAACCTTAACTGAATCCCTAAAGACGGTTCTACTTCCCATCCTTTATCAACATTTTGAGAAGAATTCATTTTTGATGCATTCAGCATATTACCAAAACTAAGTTGGTAATTCGGTGCGATTTCCGGGACCTGTACTTTTACTCCCTGATTGAACAAATTGGTATTCTCTAAATCATCATAATACATTAAATTATGAGAATAGGCTATCTGTCCCGTTGCATCTTTTTCAGTAATTGTCTTAAGCAATGATTTATTGAACTTTCCAATCGCATATACAAAGTCATAGCTTCTTATCGATGCTGTATTATATAGAACATCAATCTTTTTCAATCGGTATACATTAATCTGCTTAATTCCCAGTCTATTGTTTACAGACACATCTGGTCTTATTACATTTGTTTCATTTGTAAAATCGACACGGTATTTTCCATCGTCTCCTCCTTTACCGGTGTAATAAATATTTTTTATATTAAAAACTCTCCCACCTGTAAGAATTGCATTATCACCTGACTGGACTCCAAGGTTAAAATTATCATATACATACTTTATTCGGTTTCCATTTACATCTTCCGTCATATAAAGCGCCCAATGCACGATATTATTATTATCATTTTTAATAACCGCATTATCGACTATTGCTCCATCTTTTCCACCATACCAACTTACAGTCCCATCGGTTGCCGTTACTTTCCAAAAGTAATTTGCAGGTGTTGAACCAAATCTTTCAACTAATGTATTATCCGTTTTCTTTCTAAATGAAAATGCTTTTTTATTTGCGGATAAAGCATAGGAACGTAACTGTTTTTCGGTACTATATACCGTTGATCCATTTGATGCTGTACCGGCATCCATATGTCGGTTCGGCATATAGTCTTCTCCGTTGGCCATTTTCGGATACATTAACTGTTCTCCTGCTAATGTATAAATTTCCGTTTCTTTTTGCACATCAAAAAGCGGAACTCCCCAACGGGTATCTAATGTGATCGCCGGAACAGAAATATTCCACCCTTCTCCTAACCATCCATCTTTGGATTCGCTGCTATACTGTACGGCAAGATTAGGCTGCATACCTTTTCTTCCGGCCGGTATTTTGATCGGATAACTCACGTTCGCATTACCGTCGTATGACGCCTGTGGTGGATTCATCATTGTGATTTCAGCAGACGGATCTGCGGCTTTGATATCATTCATCATGGTGGGCGCAAATGCTGTCGACTGTGGACTTTCCGGCACCTGAATGATTCCGTTGATATAATCTGTAAAATGGGTTGTTTCGGATACAATACTTTTTGCATTCGTATCCACCTGATCTCTTTTTACTTCAATCCATCTTTTTTGTTGGGTGTCAAAATAAAAGGATTTAATATCGGCAGCTGTATATCCTTTCGGGATTAACAGACTATCGTATTCCAATGCAATTTTTACGGGTTTTTCAAATTTTGTTCCATCCGGTAAAAAACGATAGGCCTTCCCTCCTTTTGTTACGTTGATCAATCCTGAACCTAACGGAACGATATCAATTTTTCGCAACTCCCGAATCGAAACCAATCTTGATTTTACCAATGCACTGTCCGGTATTGTAATTTTAGCTCCAGATATGGCAAACATACCGCCTTTGTAGGCTTCAAAACGATTGGATATAAAATCTTTCGTTTTTTCGATTTCAAAAGACTGATCGGCTTCTAAAAGATGACCAACGGTAAGTAATTCCTGCCCGATTAATCCCTCTTCCTCTTCCGCTTTGATCACAACAAGCTGATCTTTTTTAATACGGTCACTTAACTCGATAAATCCTTCGAATTCACCGTTATTATAACGTAATGCTTTTCCATTAGCCGTTACTTTAGCAATCGCTTCTTCTTTCCCCTTTAAAAATCCTTTTATATAGATTTTATTATCTTTTGACAGTGTGATATCTGAATTATATACAATGACCGTCGGTGCGATTTCTAACGGGTTCTTTTTCTCAACTGCAATCGTCACATTTTTGATGCGATATTGGTAGGTTGATCGTTCCGGAGTGGCAAAAACAACTTTGTTCTCTCCGTTTTTTAACCAATTTCCATCGATCTCTTCTTTTTGTTGGCTCCAGTTTTTAGTTTCTTTAACGATATAACCACCTGTCGCCAAACGGTCGTTAATGGATCTTGATACGGCATTAACACCGTCTACACCATATACATCATATTTCAGATAGACATTGTAATCACGGCTATCCGGCAACGCATCGATATTGAATTTAAAAACATTATCCGAAGGGCTATCCAGCGGCATTTCTTTTGTACTTCCTATAATTCCCGACGGGATATCTGCTACCCATTGCTTTGCAGCCGGCGTTGCTGTTTTTCCTGTTGTAATATCATCCGATACGCGAACCGGTTCCGTTTTAATTTGTCCGACTTGATTAGACAAAGTTGTAGTATCGGAATTACCGAATAATCTTTCCGGATGTTTTTTTGCCATCGAACCGGCATAATATTGGATGTTCGACGGCTTAAAATAGGCTTCTAAAACACCTTGAGCCGGCGCTACAAATGTACTGTGCAGCATACCAATCAAAACAATATAATGAACCGTTTGAAAAACGTTTTTCTTTATTCCGGAATAATGGGTATTTCTATAATCCATGCTTATAAATATGAGTAGGGGTAATTGTATTATCTAACTATTAATTTTCTGGCTGATGTTTCACCATTTATACTGATCAGTACCATATAAGTTCCTTCAACACCAATATTATCTTTATGTGTATGGTACTTTATATTTTTGAAGCTTTTCTCGCGAATTTGTTTTCCGTTTAAATCGTATACTTTAATCTGAGCATCGGCTTTTTCTAATAAGTTAAACACTATAGCAAAATCGCTGGTAACGCCAACCGGATTCGGATAAAGTACCAATTGATCACCGTTACTATTATCGTTTGCCAATACTTTAAAAGGCAGCACTCTTGAACAACCTTCCTTGTTAAGAATACGAAGCGAATAATTTCCGGTTTGAGTGATGGTTGCTTTTTTATCGGTTGCGATTATATCAGTATCCTGAAACCACTCATAAGTAAGTCCTTTATCATTGCCTTCAGTGATTATAGGTATGATCTCGATTGATCCATCAGTACTTAAATACCATTTTTCAGCAAGTTTTACATCCAAATTATCCAGACTTTTTACGATCGCTTCTTTTTCAAATACCTGTTTATTATGATCTACAATCGTTAAACGATAAGTACCTGGACGAACATCTTCCAACAATAAAGACGTTTCTGTTGTAGTATATTGTTTTTTCAGATTTCCGGAAAGTAATGTCACATTATACGGAGCCTGACCACCGATAAATTTAACTTCGATCTTACCTTCTTGTACTGTGATACAGTTAGGATCTGTTGTTTTTATTTCGGCAAAGAAAGCCGGTGCTTTTATAAAGGTAAACAACGCTGTATCTTTCCATGGAATTTTATTGAAATGAAGGGTATCATTGTTAACCGTCTGCACTTGTTTGTAATAAATAGCAGAAGTATAATCGAATTCCCCTTCCGTTTGTGCTGAAACTACTAACCAAAGGAATTTATCTTTTTCAGCCCGACCAGAATCGATTTTCATTTCTTTTTTCAGGATTTGCACCTGAGTAAAAATAGTGTCTTGCGCTATTTTATTAAAAGCAACCGATTTCCATATTCGATCCATTTTTTGTACTCCCGCATCATTTTTAACCGGAATACCAGACATCTTATTATTATCTCCCCAAATAAGATATGTATTATCTTTCAGCTTATTTTTATTGGCTCTGTTTTCTTTTTCAATCGTCCCTAAACCGATATATAATCCGTCATGTTCTGCATTCCCGGACTGCTTTTGATACAATTGCTGAGAATCGGCACGACCGATACCAGTTACCCGGCTATTATAGCTTTTGTTTTTGTTATAATCCCATATCGTATCATGGGTAGCGTTAATATAGTCGTAATTCCCTTTTAAGGAAATACCGTATTTTATCGAAAGATAGGTTTCTACTTTACGGCGTTCTATTGCGCTAACGACTTTCGGGAAATAAATAAATTCCAACAATTGTTCTTTGTTGTCTTTACTATTTTGAATATCATCAACAATATCAAAAAGAAGGGTATTTTTCTTTTTTACAAACGGTTCTGTTTTATCATAGAGATAACTTAATACAATACCATTTTTAGAATCAACTTCTTTGTATTCCAATACTTTATCACTAAGTATTTGTTTATTGGTTACAAACGTTTTTTCTTTTCCATATTTAAGTGTTAAAACAGATTTTTCTTCTTCTACATCCGATTTAAAAACCACAAAAAGAGATGACTGATCACTCAATTTGTTTTTGAACAGACTTTCCGTATTTAATATTGTTGGATTAAAATTAAACAGCAGAACATTATCCACTGTATTACGAGAAGTTGGTAAAGTATCCTGTACGCCTTTTATCCATAATCGATTTGAGGAAAAGCCTTTATTATGCTGAGCTAAAACCGATTGAAAACCTAAGATAATCAGCGATATCAGTAAAGATTTCACAAAAAAAGTTGTCTTCATTACTATTTTATCAAAAATTTAATACTGTTTTCTAAACAAAACAGCAAAACTATAAATTACAACAGCAATTTCGACTTATTTTTAAATTATTAATAAAAACATAAGCTTTTCATCATACAATATTAAAAAAAACACAATACTTACAGCTTTAAAATACTAAAAACAAGATTTTAACAATAAAGCTGCTAAAAAAAACATTTAAAAAATCAAAAAAAAGAAAAACCGGAATTTTATCACTTTTTATTTTATTTAAGTGATAAAATTCCGGTTTTATCCAATAATATAATATTTCTTTATCTCTCTTTCTTCTTTGTCTTTAAGCGGTAAATCGCATAACCCAACACACCAACCAATACATACGGAATCACCATCAGGTACACAATTCCGTCGTTTACGGCTTCTGCTTTTACGCCTCCTTCTTCACTTTCCAAAGCCGCCCGACACATCGCACATTGCGCATTTGCATTTAGCGACATTAGCAATACCACAACCGATAAAAACAGTGGCTTTATAGTCTTCTTAATGCACATAATAGGGCGCAATCATAAGGTAAACAATCACACCGGTTACGGCTACATACAACCACATCGGGAAGGTAATTTTTGCAATCTTTTTATGACGGTCAAAACTTCCCGCTATCGCTCTTACATAGGTAATCAATACAAAAGGAATAATGATCACCGATAAAAGGATATGCGTTACCAAAATAAAGTAATAGATATAACGGATCGCTCCTTCGCCTCCGAATTTTGTCGAATCGGATGTCATATGATAGGCCACATACATCGCCAGGAATGCTACCGAACAGGCAATCGCCACCTTCATCAGGTTTTCATGCAGGCTTCTTTTGCCGTTTTTAATCGCCCAAACCGCTGCAACCAGTAAAACCGCTGTTATTCCGTTGATCGTCGCGTAAATAGGCGGTAAAAAGGATAACGGCTGTACATCATAACCTAATTTTCTAAGATTAACACCAAACAACAACGCTACTACTAACGGTATCGCAACCGAAAGCACCACAATCCATTTATTGTATTTTTTTTCTACTGAATTTTCCATTATACTTATTCTTCTAGCAATTTCTTAATATCTTCTTTTATCGCTTTGATTCCCGCTTCTTCCAAACCATCGTAATACAAAATCGGGTTGTCAAAACTATCTTTACGACAACGGATGTTTCCTTCTTTGTCGATTAGAGCAAACAAACCGGAATGTTCAAATCCGCCAGCCTGTTTATCGTTTTCTCCGGCATACAGATTAAATCCTTTTAACGCCAGATCGTATATATATTTTTTATCACCAGTCAGGAAATGCCAATTGTAATTTTTCACTCCCAACTGATCGGCGTGCGCTTTTAAAACTGCCGGTGTATCGTGTTCCGGATCGATCGTAATGGAGGCAATTCCGAAACTTGGATTTCCGTAAAACTCTTCCTGTAGTTTCAGCATATTCTGATTCATAATCGGACAAATCGTCGGACAAGTCGAAAAGAAAAATTCCACTACGTATACTTTTCCAAGGTAATCGGTATTGCTTATTTTTTTATTGTTCTGATCGGTTAACTCAAACTTCGGCACCGGTCCGATGGTTACTAAATCTGCTTTTTGAAATTTGGCCAGAATTTTCGGCACCGCCCAGATCCCGAAGATCAGCACGATAAATGAAATTCCGATATACGATTTGTTTTTCATAAGGTAAACTATTTAGAGTAATGCGGATTATATTTTGCGTTTGTTGTTCTTTTTAAGCGCCAGTCGGTATTCGGCCAGAATGATTTTCACATCGTCACTCATTTCATTGTGTAAATCGGCAGCCGAGATTGTATTATAACCTTCTTTATATTCTTCTTCGCCTTTTTTATTCTTCCCTTTGCGTCCTCTTAGGTTGAGATCTTTATCAATTATAAAAACATTGGGCGTTCTCAGGTTTTTATCCAGCTTGCCAACCAGTTTAAGCGCATCGTAATAGGCCTGGATTTCTTCCGGCTTGGCAAATACATAATGCCACACTTTTAAATCGGAAATTCCGCTTAATTCCGTTTTTAACTGGCGTGCCTGATCTTCGGTTCCTTCGGGTGCTAGCATCACCACCTGAAAATCGGCAAACTCTCTGTTTTTATTATAGATTTTCTGATCGAGGTTAAAGGCGTCTCCTTTATTGATCAAGATTTCGGATCCGGGGAATCCCAGAATCGTGATTTTATCTTTTAGACGAATGGTATCGCCGTCAAGTGATTTCCAGTTGGAAAGTTCCTTGATATTAGGTGTTACGGTAGGCAATTTTGCAAAACTGTTTACTCCGGATGCGAAGAACAGATAAGCACATATAGGCAATGCAAAAAGAACGGTGAGAACAATATATTTTTTCATGGGATATACCTGAATTTTAGTCTTCACAAAATTAAAAAAAGGCGGTTGAATAACCGCCTTTTTTATAATTTAATATGCTATTAAAAAATCCATCTGTAATCGGAATTTTTAAACACATCAAAGATATAATTACCTTCTACCAGTAAGATGAACACTAAATAGATAATTAAAAAAACCAGAGGTCCAACAATTGACCATCTGAAACTTCCTTTTTCTCCTTCAAGGTGCATGAAGGCCCACATGATATAGTAAGCTTTCACAACGGTTAAGATAATGAAAATCCAGTTTAGCAAATTCATCGACAATAGATTTGTCATGTATAATGCTTTTGGTTTATCGATACCTAAAATAACTTCGATGATTGTAATTACGGAAAGGATTCCGAAAACAACCCATATTCTTTTTGTATTTGATTCGTGCGCGGTATGTGCCATGATATACTTATTCTTTTAAATCAATTAAACTAAATAGAAGAATGTAAATACGAACACCCAAACTAAATCTACAAAGTGCCAGTACAATCCAACTTTTTCAACCATTTCATAACTTCTTCTTTTCTCGTATGTTCCTAAGATCACATTAAAGAAAATCAAGATGTTGATCAATACTCCGGTAAATACGTGGAATCCGTGGAATCCTGTAATAAAGAAGAAGAAGTTTGCGAATAATTTATGACCATACTCGTTGCGGATCAGGTTTGCCCCTTCCACTACATATTTAACGTCATTTAATTTTTTCAATGATTCTTCTCTCGACAATACGGTTTTCGTTTTGTCTTTTGTATTGAATTCCGAACGAATCAATAGATCCGGATTGGCTTTGAATCCTTCTACAACCTGCTCTACAGAATAGGTAGGAATAGCATGCGATTCGTTCATATACCAAACCCCTTTATTTCGGGTTAATTGTTCTCTTTCTTTTGGAAGGTGCGCAGCAAAATCACCCAACGCTACTCTTTTTCCGTCTTTATCGACGAACTGAAGGATTAAACCTCCTTTAGTTTCCACAGCCCCGTAAGTACCCTGGATAAAGTTTTTCCATTCCCATGCCTGAGATCCCAAGAAGATAAAACCACCAATGATGGTTAAAAGCATGTAAACGGCTACTTTTGTTTTTTTCATGTGATGTCCTGCATCAACCGCCAATACCATGGTTACGGATGAGAAAATCAAAATAAATGTCATCAATGCCACGTAATACATCGGTGCATCAACGCCATGCATGAACGGGAAGTGATTAAAAACCTCGTCCGCAATAGGCCAGGATTCTATAAATTTAAATCTTGAAAAACCGTAGGCTGCTAGAAATCCAGAAAAAGTCAAGGCATCCGATACGATGAAAAACCACATCATCATCTTACCATAACTTGCTCCCATCGGCTCATTACCGCCGTCCCAAGTTTTTCCATTAGTAGCTGTTGTAGTAACTGTCGCTCCCATTATAAAGTAATTAGTTAAAAAGTTCCCAAATTTACATTTTTTTTCTATTTGTAGAAATAGAAAAATAAAAACAAATACACCCAAAGAAAATCAAGAAAGTGCCAAAACATCGCACCTAGCTCTATACCAAGGGTTTGACCTGAATTGTATTTTTGTTTAAAATGATTATAAATTATGATCAAAAGTGCTATTAAACCCCCGAATAAGTGGGCTAAGTGGACAATTACAACCACGTATAAAAACGAAGTTGTGATCGTACTCTCACTTCCGGTAAAAAAATAACCGCTTTCGATAACTTGTGCAAAACCTTCAAATTGCAATACCACAAAAGCAATTCCCAAAGCCAATGTAAGCCATAACAAATTGGTAGTCGCTTTTCTGTTATCTTTCTGAATGGCTTTTTTAGCCAGATGAAAAGTCACACTACTCAGCAACATCACTACCGTACTGGCAATAAAAGCACTCGGCAGGGTAAAATCCTTTAACCAATCCGGTCTGGACTTACTCACCACATAGGCACTTGTTAAGCCGGCAAACACCATCACAATACTGATCATCGCGAACCAAAGCATCATCTTATACGATTTTGCTTTTCTTTCGTTATGTTCTTCCACTGACATTTTCATACTATTTATTGCACTCATATAGCCTATCGTAAAAATTTATCTATAACATATACCAATTGCAGCAACGAAATATACGAAACACTCACCAACATTAATTTGCGGGCCGCTTTTTCGTCCATTTCTCTATATAATTTCACTGCAAAATACAACATCCAAAGTCCTAAAAGCAATACAAAACCAGCCGCTACATAACTCAGTTTTAAATCACCTGTAAACCCAACTACCGGAATCAACGAAGCGATGATCAACCAAACAGTATACAATATCGTTTGCAAGGCGGTTTTCTTATCCTGTTTTCCTGTTGGCAACATAAAGAACCCGGCTTTTTCGTAGTCTTTATACAAAAACCAACCAATAGCCCAGAAATGCGGGAATTGCCAGAAAAACTGAATTAGGAAAAGTGTTCCGGCCTCAATACCAAATTCATTGGTCGCCGCTACCCACCCTAACATAAACGGAATGGCACCCGGAAAAGCACCTACAAACACCGAAAGTGGTGTCATGGTCTTTAAAGGCGTATAAACACTGGTATATAAAAATATGGATATTGCGCCGAACATGGCCGTTTTCGGATTGATCGTATACAAAATAGCGATCCCGACAACGGTAAGCACGGCTCCTAAAATAAAGGCAGTTTGTTTGGAAATTCTCCCGGAAGGAAGTGGTCTGTTTTTGGTACGATCCATCAACGCATCCAGATCTTTTTCGATGATCTGATTAAATACATTGGAAGCCCCCACCATACAATAGCCACCAATTCCAAGTAGTATAAAAGTAATCCAGCTAAAAGGCGTTTCATCGGAAACTCCTAATAAATAGCCTACTATAGACGAAAAGACAACACTAATAGCCAGTCCCGCTTTGGTGATTCCTTTAAAATCCGCAAATAAAGAGGTAAGTGAAATTGTTTTTTCTGAAGCGTTCAAGGCAGTTTTCATTATTATTTATAAAAACGGTGCGCAAATATACTTCAAAAATTAGTTTTCATCAAAAGTAAACCCTTAAAATCAACCGCAAACAGCAGTTTTAACAAAAAAGAGAGGTCTTTCGACCTCTCTCCATATTTTTTTATTGTTTTTCCAATAGTGTCTTCATATCCTTCAGACCAGTATCCAAAGCACCGCCCAATTCTTTTTCCATATCCATAAACAGCAGTAGCAGATTCATCGGATAGTTTATCGAACCTTTAAAGCCCCATTTGACTTTGGTTTGATTTTCCGACACCGCTTCGGTTATCATATACGCATCATCATCGGCTTCCATAGGCTCTTTAAAACGCAGCTTCATATCCACACGATCGCCATCGACAATACGAACAATTTCCTGTTCGCCTTTTCCAACTTCCCTATTGGTACTTTCCCAGGCATAAACAAAACCAACTTCTCCGTCGTTTCCTTTATACTCTCTTTTCATCGCCGGATCTTTCCGATTCCAGACACTATAGTAATCCTGGTTTTTAATATGCTTTATATAATCGAACACTTCCGCTTTAGGTTTGTTGATCACTACTTCTCTTTCAATAGCATAGTCTTTTTTCACAAACAAACCCGCCACGAGTAACAATACGATAACCGCCAGGAAGAACAGTATGATATTTTTTATGATTCTCATAAAATGATGTTTTTTATTGGTTATAATTCTAAAATTACAAAAAATAATTAAAAATCATAGTACCAATTAAACAAATCTACCCGCAAACCAACTGAAAACCAGGTTGTCGAACTTTTTACTGCACTTGGCGTTTCGGTAGCCGGATCAAAGTTTCTATAAATCACATTTCCGAAAAGTTTCAGGTTCATCGCCGGATTTACCAGATAACCCGCCTGAAGATCGGCTATTAAAACATTCGTTTTATTTCCTTGTCCGGTTACCACTCCGGTATCAAAAGGACGGTCTTCGTCATAATTACGGTAGATATCACCGCCGTAATTATAGGTATTATCCGCCGTGTTAAAATCGAGTCCTCTTTGTCCGTAAATCAGTTTTGCATCGACAAACCAGCGTCCATAATAATAACGGGCAATTCCGACCACTTCTTTCAGATTGGCACCCCAAAGATGTCCCATACTTTGGTTATTATGTCCGTAGTTCGTTAACACATTACTATGCGAATACACATACGGACGCACATAATTGTATTCGGCCTGCAACATCAGGTTTTTAATCTTAAATGCATCGTAATACTTTCCACCAATCTGGAAGCCGTATTTATTTTTCCAGCTTCCATTACCCGCTTTAATATCACTTAACGAAAACTCATCCAACAGGAATTGTCCGTAGATATTCATTTGGTTGCTCAGCTTATATTTCGACGTAAGTCCCAAAACGGCATTTCCGCTTTTGGAAGACGATGTAAATTCAACGGCACGATAAAAAATGATCGGGTTAACAAAGCTAAAATCAAAACCACGGTCGTTGGTATTACTCCAAACCACCGATTCAAAGAATCCCATATTCCATCGTTTGGAAACATTCCAGCTCAGGTAGTGATTGGCCATATATTTGGTGGCGTATGTCTTTTCGGCTGTTACATCGGTACGAACATCTTTCAACCACATATAGGTATTGGTATATTTAATTTTCCAAAACGTCGTATTGATTTTAAAATACGGATACGGACTGGCCACATCGCTAAAAATCAGTGAGCGGTATCCATCTCCAATAAAATTCCGTCCGTAACCCAATTGCAGGTTGATGAATTTATTAGGCGTATACGATATATTGGCTTCCGCAAGCGGAAAATCGTAGCCATCTCCATTAAATTCTTTAGCGATCCCGATACCCGGAATAATCGCCGGATTTCCACCCGATGGCTTAATCGATTCAGCATAACGGTTGTAATAATCCGCAAAACGCCCCTGACTTTCATAAACCGAACTCGAGAACGTTAGCTGCTCGCCCAACGCCCCCTGAACATGTACCCCGCGGGTGTTCACATAGGTATATTTGAGTTCGCTATCCATATCTTTCCCAACGCGCAGGTCGAAAATCGGGTTGATCGTAAACCAATAGCCGTCACCCTGAATGGCAACCAGGTTTTCATTCCAGAGTTTTCGTCCCCACCAGGAGGTTTTATTTTTGAGCAGTTTTTGCTGTTCCTTATCGAAATCGTAATATTTGGCCACTTCCGCATAAGAATACGGTTTGGAAGCCGAATGGTTATTACTTCCCACCTGATTTACGGCCGCATCGAAAACGGCATAATTCTGATGTGAAAAAGGAATATTCAGATGGCTTTTAAACTGCGGGTTCCGAAAGGGCTTGCTAACAATTTTATCAAACTCATCCAGTTCCTGTTGTACTTTTGGATTGGTTTTTCCGGAAGTAGTCGCTACAGCTGTTGTTTCATCCGATACCGATTTTTCCAACGGAATAGCGATACGCACCGTATATTTAGCATAGGTTGCCCTACCTGCAAATTTTGCCGGTTCTACTTTTTCGAACTGCGCAAAAACTCTTTTGGTTTCCTCTTTCAGTTCGGGATAGGCCGCATCGATATACAAGGGTTTAAATGTCCCGGTCGAATCGACTTCAAACAAGGCAATAACCGTTCCCTTATAATTCGCATCGGTTACCTGCTGTGGCACTTTAAAATGCGAATAGAAAAAATCCTGAACTTTAGCATTAAAGCAGGATTCCTGCTCTTTTTGCGGTTTATCTTTACAGTCCTTAAAAACCGGAAACTGTTCGTTTTCGGTTTGTGAAAACGCATTTGTCAATCCAAGTGACAAGAACAGGGCACACCATAAATACCTCATGTAATACCGGGTTTAATATTCACTATTTGATTGCTCTCCGTTGGCAATAGCTTTCGCCGAAGAGGTTCCGATTCGTTTTACACCCAAACGCACCATTTCCAGTGCTTCCTCGTATGTACGTACACCACCGGCTGCTTTTACCGGTAGCGGAAATGAATTTTCCAGCATTAGTTTTACGGCCGGCACAGTCGCGCCATTTGGCTTCCCGTCTTCGGTTTTATAAAATCCGGTTGATGATTTCACAAAAACCAATTCGTATTGATTTTCTTTAAAATTGGCAATAACGACGTTTTTGATCAATGCCGATAGCTGTACGATCTGATGGTCGTTTAAAGCCGCTACTTCGATGATCCATTTTACGATCTTGTTATGCGATAATCCCAAACGGGTACACTCCAGGACTTCTTTTTTTACTTTATCGGTTTCACCGCGTTTAAATGCTTCGTAATCCGCTACAAAATCAAGATCGTCTGCACCATCCTGAATGGCCTGTTCCGCTTCATTTAATTTCTCTTCCAATGTTCCGTTACCGTTTGGAAAATCGATAACCGTTCCGATGGTTACCGCTGAATTATTTTCAGCGATCATCGTTCGGGCCATCGCTACCATATCCGGGCGAATCATAATCAGTTTGAATTTTTCCCGAATTGCTTCCGCAACATAGTCGGCAACAATTTTTCGGTTCTCCGTTTCTGAAACACCAGCCTGTTCGGCGGTTTTTAAATAGGTCGAGTCTAAATAATTTCTAATATCCATGGTATAAAAATAAAAAAATCCCACAAAAGTGGGATTACTATGTTGCAATTAATTTAGTCTTTCAGCTTCTGACTTCTGTTTATGTAAAGCAATGCTATTGCTATAAGTCCTCCTGTGGTATTGGCCAGCACATCTAAAATGTCGGCCGATCTGTTTTCTGTAAACAAACCCTGACAAACTTCAATTCCAACGCCGTATAAAAACCCGAAAAGAAATACGATTCGCAGTTTTTTTACCAATGGTTCTTTTGGGAACTTGCTATCGAGTGTCCGAAACCACAGAATGGTAAACAGAAAGTAAAAAACAAAATGTACAAACTTATCTTTAAAAGGAATTTTTCCGCCCACATCCGTATTAATGGTTATCAGACAGGCAATACCTATCACTAACGACCAACCTAATGCGAGTAAAAGATTGAGTTTACGCACCAATCAAGGCTTTATAATCTTCGCTTGACAAAAGTTCTTCTACTTCTGCCGGATTGCTGATTTTTACTTTAATCATCCATCCCGCTCCGTAAGGATCGCTGTTAACACTTTCCGGTTCTGACTCTAAATCTTCGTTAAATTCAATGATCTCTCCTGTTAAAGGTAAGAACAAATCCGATACTGTTTTTACCGCTTCAACGGTTCCGAAAACTTCGTCTTTATCCAGTGTCTGATCCAACGTTTCTACTTCAACATAAACGATATCTCCTAATTCTTTTTGTGCAAAATCAGTAATTCCAATCGTTGCAACCTCGCCGTCAAGGCTTACCCATTCGTGATCTTTTGTGTACTTTAAGTTAGATGGTATATTCATTGTGTTTATTTTTATTGACAAATGTAATTTTATTAGCGGTAACTTTAAAATGTTTTCCTTATTAATTTCCAAAGTTATAACGCAGTGTAAAACCGGAGCGGATGTTCGTCATCGGGAACGAAGTCGAGATCACCGCCTGTGAGAACGAATGGTCATAATAGAAAATCGCTGTCAGGTTTTTACTAAACATATAATCGGCTGTTAATTTTAGCGACCAGATATCCTGACCACCAGCCAACTGGTTATTATCGTAATCCAAATAACGAACGATTGTCTGGTTTTGACGCAATGTTAAATTCGCTTTCAGGTTAATATCACTACGAATCACACCCATTGGATTATCGGCCAGTTTGGAGTTGATCGTAACATCTTTAAAACGATATCCAAATTCCAGTGTATATTCATTTCCTTTTACCTCGGTTAACAATCCGTTATCGAAACTCAACGACAAGCTTCGGTCTTTTTTCATTTCGGCCAAAATCTTGAATGAGTTTTTCATTTCAAAATCCACGCGCATCAATGGGTTAAACTGTTCCACTAAATTGACATTCGCTACAATCGTTTTTACCGGATAGTTTCCTGTTGTCGGGTTTATAGCATTCGGATCGGCATCGTAATCGAAATTCGAACGGAATGAACTTACCGTATACGAGGCACGGTATCCGTGTTGTAACGAGAATCGTTTAAAGTTTTCTTTAAAGAATCCATAGCGCATCAATCCGGTATATTTTATATTCCAGTTCGGGATTGGCACGTCGCGGAAAATTCCTGTCGACACACTCGAAGCACTTGTTCCGGTATAAGCGGCAAGGAACGACGGTAACAATACCGCCTGACTGTTTCTTCCAAATCCAACCGGATAACCGTCCGGAGTGGTGTTATTCGGATCCAGTCCTCTTTCGGTTGCCAAACGTCTTGCAATTGTCAATCGGTTTTCTCTGAAATCGTTAAACGCATCCGAACCGGTTTCATCACTTCTTGAGAACGCTGTTTTAATCAACACAGTCGAAATCGAGAAGTTACCAAAATCGTAAGGTGAACGGGCGTTATAGTTTCCAAAGGAATCCACATCATACTGTTCCGAGAAATTCTGTGAATAGGTACGATTCGCATTTAAGTCGATTTTCAAATCATTAAACGGTTCTACCTGTGCGGTAATATCCAATAATTTATTACGCACCTGTGTAAAACTCTGGTTGAATTCCGGATAGTTGGTTAACCATCCGTTTTTGGCTGCTTCATAACGAATATCCGACTGGCTACCCATAATAAATCCTAATGTCGGTTGCATGGTTCCGAAGAAACCTACTTTAGGTAAATAACCCGGAAGTACCGTACCACCATTATCGGTATAGTTAATCTGAATATTTTTCACACTGGTTGCCAATCCGATCAAACCGTCAATAATCACATTCGGTTTGTCTTCCGGAGCTTGCTGGATCTGGGTAATTTTCTGACCCGGAACCGGAGCTTTCGGAGCCGGTGTATTGGCTTTTGGCGCCGCTTTTCTACGTTGTTTGGTTAGACCGATGTACTTATAGAAGTTATCCATCGTCAATACCGTATTCAATCGGTGTGATGCCGCATTCTGGATCGTGTTACCCAAATCGTAACCATCGATTGATGAGAAAGCATCCGACGAACGTTGCCAGTTGTAATCACCGGTATACGTATAGGTTGATTTCACAAAGCTTAAGAACGGCAGTTTGTTTATCGGCAGATCGTAATTTACGTTTAGCTGTTGCGTATGGTTATTCGGTTCTCCGATATCAAAATAGCTATCCCAGATAGTATTTGTCGGATCCGGTATTTTATTTTCATCCAGGTAATTTCGAACGATGTTATTCGATGACGCACTATAATTAATACGCAGCGATTTGGTTAGATTATAATTAAACCCGTATTGGTAATTGAAGAAGTAATTTCTTCTGTACAACGGATCGATTGCAATACCTTCCACACCATCTACCTGTCGGAACTGTTGTCTGTTGTACTGACGTAAAATTGTCGAGCTGAATGAAATGGTTGTTGGCAAATAATTAAAGTTAAAGTCGCTCAACATTTTCCAATAGCTGCTTTTCTTCATGAACTTCGTTTTCTTAAACGGCTCTACGGCTTTTGGTTTGAATGTATAGGCATAATCGGCTGAGGTTTTCACCTGCTGATCCACCAAACTTTCCACTTCAAAATCGTGGTGTTCCATTTCGTTAAACGAGTACGACAAGGTAAGGTTTTCCACATCATACACGTGCTGTTTCTGTTCCGGTGCACGGTCTTTTTTCACTCCGATAAAGTTGATACTTTTTCGTTTGGTATAATCGATCGCACGGTTGCGGATATTGTCTTTTTCGGCGCTATCGGCGGTTACATCCAACAACTGCTGTAATTTGATATCCTGATTAAACGGATCGTATTCCGGTGTAATGATTTCCTCACCTACTCCGTAGTTAAACGGCAGGTTGATTCCCCATTTCTTAGGCAATAATTTTCCTAAGTTAATATTGGTAACGATGTTGTATTGTTTTACATCTTCACGACTTCTTTCGTTTGGTCCCTGTTCCAGTGTTCCGAAACCGATGGTACTCATTCTACCGGTAGCCGAGATATTCATAAGGTCGGCAAAGTTAGTGTCCAAATTGGCAATAGCCGCCATACCGCCTTTGTTATCCATTTCGGACATACGCAATTCGTTAAACCAAACTTCCCCGCGCACTTCCTGAGTGGAGATGTTTTTTACCCCGACCATTAAGGTACGTACCAAACCAAAGTTCGGGTTACCTTTAATACCTAATGTCAGCATATTTGGTTTTCCGCTCAATGACGGATCCAGGACATCCTCACGTGCATATCCAATACCGGTTAACGGATCAACCGGGTTTGGCAGGTTCCCCTGTAATGCGAGCACTTTTAACTTGGTTAACAATTCCAGACGTAAATCGATCTCGTTATCCGAAGGCCAGATTTCTTCCGCCGAACGCGCCGAGAAAGCCGTTGGTTTTAACGGAATCTCCACCTGGTAGAAGTTTTGCGTAAAGTCATTACCAAAACGGATAAACGCCACCATCTGATCGGCCATTAACGGTTGTGTTTCGGCCGGTGGTTGTAACGCTTCGGCGTGAAGGAACATTCGTAGTTTTTTAAACTGACGCATGTCCACACTTACGTTTTTAAACACGGCTCTGGCATCACCCGGCTCCAAACCTCCCAGTCCCGGAAGGGCAGAATCTTTTTTGTAAACACGTAACGATAACGATTGCTCGTTTTGGTTGATAATCGTGTTGTTATTGTATAATTGTTCGCGGGTTACTCCCGGAGGCGTTACATACGGAATTGGCAAACGGTTACCATTTTCCTGAATGTTTACAGCCACTACGTCAAACCCGGTATTGTCATTTTCGTTTTGTTGTTCGGTTTCGTTAGGATCCAGTGTTCCGGTGTAACGTCTCCATTCACCACGTACTAAGTCTAAAGCACCGAAACGCAATGTGATCTGATCGGAGAAGTTCGACATGAACATTCTCATAAAACGGATCGAGCGGAAATCGGAAATCGAACCTTCCTGATTGGCACTGGTTGCTTCCAGAATTGGAATTTTATATAAGATCCAACGTACACGACCGGTACCACCATTAGCAAGATCAACGTTATTGTTTACACGAACGTCGGCAATAAAATCCTGTCCAACCGGAACTTCACCCGGATAATACTTCACCGGAACTTCAAACTTCCAATACGCATTGATCGTATTCATCGTGTTATCACGGTTGATATCCTCTACATCCGGTAAGGTTGTCGATCCACGGTTGGTATCCGAAACAGCGATTGGCGAGTTCCCTTGAACACCGTTATAATTACGGTAACGCTGGATAATATTTCCTTGTGCATTTAAGAAGTACTGGTAGTTATCGGCAGCCGGATCGGGATTACTGGCAAAAGCTGGGAATTTTGCTGCTTCTTCAGCATCGTTCAATCCATCCAAACCAACATCCTGTGCTTCACGATTCCCTTCATTGGTATCGAAAGCGTAGATTAACGATTGCGACGCCGGTACGTTACCCCAAGGACCTTGCGGTTGTACCAAAACCTGATTTGGTCCCAAACCATTTTCATAGAATTTTCTTCCGTCTTTTAAGATGTCTTCCGAAATCTCACCAATATTGAAGGTTAATTTTCCTTCGTTGGTTGTAATCCCCTGAACATCGGAACCGTAATACGGGTCCATCATCCAGAACTGGATATACTCCACATTCGACTGTTCGAAGTTGGTTGAGTTGATCGCTCTCATAATACCACCCCAGTTATTTTGTGGGTTGGCTATGGAGTTGTCGGAAGGATTTGCCAACGGGCTAAAGTTATACGGTCCTCTTTCTTTTGGATAATACGTTAAATCGAGCGTATTGATCACCGTACTTTGCCCTTGTGCAATATCAGTAACCGGATATAACTCCTGACTATAAATACGACGGGTACGGTTTGAAGAGATATCATCTACTGATAATCCGGCCGGTAATTGCGATGAGGCATAGAACGTCGGGTCAATGGAGTACCACGATAATTTCGCTCTTCGGAAACCATAATCCGGAGCCGCCAATTCGTCTCCGTAGCCAACCGGCGTACTCGCCAACGACCAGGCCTGAGCCGAACGCATGTCGATTGTAGTTTGCGAACCTTCGAAGTCATCGATATAGGTTGTCGCTTCTCCGTTAAACTGATCCGCAGTAGAAGCACCCGGTTGTAAATAGGCGATCTCTCCACGGAAGGATAAGTTCGACGGCACATCGGTATCCACATTCGGAAGTTTGTTTACCAAACGGGTAAAGAATGGTACTTCGGTAGAGAAATTGGTATTCAAACCATAAATGGTATTGTTTACCGATTCCTGACCGTAGTTTGATTTTTGTGTAAACGGACGTTCTGATAATCGCAGGAATGTACCCCCTATCAAGAATTTATCCGAGAATTTGTGTTCCACGTTTAAACCGTAAAAACGTCGGGTTTGCTGACCAAAGATGGCGTTGTTTTCCAACGACACTTCGATCGGAATACTGGATGCCTGTAGCGAAGGATCCAGGATTTGCACCCGCCCTCTCTGGTAGTCTACGGTATAATCGACACCTTCAACCAAACGGCGTCCACCGGCGGTTACAACAACCGATCCTTGCGGTACGTTAAAGGCTCCAATTGCAATACCGTCTCCTCCTGAGGATTTGAATTTACCTTTTAACTGGAATTTATTTTTATCACTATCCTGTAAAGCACCGGCCTGCGTGGTTTTATACAGGTTTCGGAATACATATTTACGCTGGTTGGCATTATAATCGATACCGCTAGTTACGTCTCCATCATAATTTTCGTTTCCGTTGGATCGTAATTTTTCAAAAAGGTGATCCCCGAATGGTTCAACCGTTGTAAAGATAATCCGTCCATTTTGCTGATCGACCGTAATACCCGGAACAAAATCAAAGAAACCATCCCCTCCTACTTGCGGGTCATTGGTATAATTCAGACGGTCGACATTGAAAACTTTGATCAATGGGGTATTTTCCACATCACCCGGTAACGGAATCGCGGGTTGCGATCCACTGCCCGGACCTGCCGGAACGATATAGTTTAACGGCGAAGGGTCGGTATATAAAATATTAAAACGGAAATCTTCCTGAGACAACTGGTAAGCACCCGGGATCTGGTAGATATTTTTCATCATCAAATTCCAGATCGGTTGGTTTACGTTGGTCAGGTTACTTTTTAATAATTTTACGATAAGACTTTGAGTAGACGGGATTCCGTTTTGAACCTGTGTAGCATCGATACCATCGGTTCCGAATTCCCCAACCTGGTATACTTTATCTCCCACGGTATACTGATAGGCTACTGCCAGTACTTCGTCGTTTGCCAAACGTTGGTTTAACGAGATGTATCCCAATTGCTGGTGATAGGTATATTCGTTGGATGATAATTTCCGCGCATTTTCCAATTTAGCGTAATCTTTTCCTTCGATAACATTATAGGCTGGCACACTAAATCCGGCACTTCCGTTTACAATTTCACGGATACCCGAATTCAGGTAGTTGGTTCCGATCGCTCCCGGATCGAATTTGTTATTTTTATTATCAACAGGTGCGCCCGCTGGCTGGTTAAAAAATCCGCCGGAAGGTATTCCGATGATGCTGGCATCCGGTACGCCAAGTTGTTGTGCCTCTCCCAAATCCTGTAACGCCATAATGTTACGCAGGTTGTTATCGGTACCACTAACTCGGTTTTGTTTGTTGGTGATCCAAACTTCCACACGGGTAATTTGTACCCGGCTGTTAATTTGCGGATACTGCTTTAAGGCTTCGTCATAACGATTACGGAAATACTGCGATAGGAAATAGTGTCGATCGGAATCATAATCCAATGCAAACAACTGGAATTCCTGAATGGTTCCACCACCTTGTGCGGTAACGGTTTTGGTTTGTGATTTTTGTTCGGAGAAAACCCCGGTAATGGTCGTCTTTCCAAACTGGAATTGTGCTTTCACCCCGAAAAGACTTTGCGCGCCACGGATCAAAGAACTGTTTAGCGGCAAGCTTACGTTTCCGACTTCGATCTTTTTAATAATATCGTCTTCGGTTGGTGTATATTCTAATTTAATTAAATTCTGGAAAGCAAAAGTCGACTGGGTATCGTAGTTGGCATTTACATTTAAACGGGTTCCCACTTTCCCCTGTAAACTCAAACTGATTCGCTGGTCGAAATCGAATGTAAAGGTCGATCTATTTCTTGGGGAAAATGCCGGGTTATCCTGTTTGGTATACCGCATTCCCAAATCCACTTCTACGGATCCGAGTGGTTTTACATCGATTGTATTTCCTCCAAAGATGGCTTCGAAGAAATTGGAATTTACATAATATCGTGGTAATAAATCTTTTTTCGCATCTTCGCTACCTGCTTTTTTACCGTCGATAGCACTGGATTTTTTCTTGAAATAGTCTCGCATGGACTCCCGCAACACCAACTCTTCATATTCCTTTGGCGTTAGGATGATCGGGTAATTAATATTAAAACCGTCAAAAGTTTTGGTATAGATATAACGATTGGTTACCGGATCATAGGTATAAGCTTCCACAATACTTTTCGGATTGGAGATATTGAGTTTTCCTACTGAAGAACCGGTTTTAATAGAATCCTGTTCTTCTTCATCAACCTGAGCCTGGACAGAAAAACAAAAGAATAAAACCAAAATCGTGAGTCCGGTCTTTATCTTCTTAAAAAAATCATGCGAGTAAAATGTTTCCAAGAATTATAAATTTTTTAAAGCTAGTTTAATGATTGATTCCACAGAAGCATCTGGATTATCTTTAACAATTTTATCAACTACTTTTTCGGCTGATTTCCGCAGGAATCCTAAAACCTCCAAAGCTGATAACGCTTCATTTTTATTTGTATTGCTTTCTACTGCCGAAACTTCCTCTAAATTATAAACTTTAAGTACCTTATCTTTCAGATCAAGGATAACGCGTTGCGCTGTTTTAGCTCCAATTCCTTTAATGGATTGAACCGTCGCGACATCGTTATTGGCTATGGCGTGAATGATTTGTTGTGGAGGAATAGACGACAACATCGTCCGTGCTGTTCCCGCTCCGACACCGGAAACGGAAATCAACAGTTTAAACAGTTCTCTTTCGGCTTTTTCAACAAAACCAAAAAGGGTATGCGCATCTTCTTTAATCTGAAGAAAAGTATAGAGCTTAATATTCTCATTATCTGGCAATAACGAAAACGTATGGAGCGAGATATGGATCTGATATCCTACGCCATTACAATCTATAATTACCTCTGTTGGCGACTTTTCGGCAAGCCGTCCCTTAATATGTGCAATCATATTGACCCGTATTCGTTATTACCAAAAATAAGAAAAATCTTTTACTATCCTAATTTTATAGTGCAAAGTCACTATTTTGTCCGGTTACCGGCAATTATTTCTTTACTGTTTGTTGCTTGAAACGTTTCTCTTTTTCCTGAGCATCGACAACTGCAACAGCCGCCATATTTACCATTTCTTCTACGCTGGCGCCTAATTGGAAAATGTGTACCGGTTTTTCCAATCCTAACATGATTGGTCCGATCGATACGGATTTATACAACTCTTTTATCATCTTATAGGTGATATTCGCCGCGTCCAGATTAGGAAAAATAAGGGTATTTACTTTTTTATTAGCCAGTTTTGAGAATGGGAATTTGCTTTTTAGCATATCCGAATTCAAAGCAAAGTCGGTTTGAATCTCACCGTCCACAATTAAATCCGGGTGGTTTTTATGCAAATAGGCCACTGCTTCACGTACTTTGGAAGCGCCTTCATTTTTAGATGATCCGAAGTTCGAGAACGACACCATTGCAATAACCGGTTCCATACCAAACATTTTTACTGTTTTGGCAGTCATTAAGGCGATTTTTGCCAGGTCTTCTGCCGATGGATTCGGATTGATTGCCGTATCGGCCAGGAATAATGGTCCGCGTTTGGTCATCATAAGGTTGGTGGTTGCCACACGTGACACCCCAGGTCCTTTTTCGATTAGCTCCAACATTGGTTTTACAACTGTTGGATAACTTCTGGAATATCCGGTTACCAAAGCATCGGCTTCACCTTCATTAATCATCATCGCTGCGAAATAGTTGCGTTCGCGCATCCATTTCTGAGCATCCAATAAAGTTGTTCCTCTTCTTTGACGGGCTTTCCAATATACTTCTGCAAAACGATTTCTTCGTTCTTCCTCTTCTTTGGTTTTCGGGTCGATAATCAACACTTCCTCTTCGAAACCGATTTCCGCTTTTAATTCCAAAATGGTTTCGCGGTTACCCAATAAGATCGGTTGTCCGATACCTTCTTCCAAAACGATCTGCGCTGCTTTTAACACATCCAAATGATCGGCTTCGGCAAAAATAACACGCTTCGGATCTGTTTTGGCACGGTTCTGTAATAGTCGTAGCATTTTGTTATCCGATCCCATACGTTCCAATAATTCCTCGCGGTATTTATCCCAGTCGGTGATTGGTGCTGTTGCCACTCCCGATTCCATCGCCGCTTTGGCTACAGCCGGTGGTACTTCGGCGATCAATCTTGGATCAAACGGTTTCGGAATGATATAATCTCTACCGAAAATTAATTTGGTTTCGCCATACGCGATATTTACCTGCTCCGGTACGGATTCTTTGGCCAGATTAGCCAAAGCCACTACCGCAGCTTTTTTCATTTCTTCGTTAATTTTGGTTGCACGAACGTCTAAAGCTCCTCTAAAAATAAATGGAAACCCAAGTACGTTGTTCACCTGATTAGGATGGTCGGAACGACCGGTAGCCATAATAATATCTTTACGGGTTGCAATAGCCACATCATAATTGATTTCCGGACGCGGATTAGCCATTGCAAAAACGATTGGATTATCGGCCATTCCTACTAGCATATCCGGTGTTACGATATCGCCCGAAGACAAACCGATAAACACATCAGCACCCAACATGGCATCGCCAAGAGAAGCGTATTCTTTGTCGGTTGCATATTTTGCCTGCATTTCGGAAACTCTAGGATCTCCTTTGCGCAGCGCTCCTTTACTGTTAAACATTACGATGTTCTCCTGTTTAACACCAAACGACACATACAGGTTGGCACAGGCAATAGCCGCCGAACCCGCTCCGGAGATTACCATTTTCACATCTCCCATTTTCTTACCGGCCAATTCTACAGCATTCAATAAGGCCGCAGCCGAAATAATCGCTGTTCCGTGTTGGTCGTCGTGCATTACCGGAATATTCAGTTCTTCCACCAATCGTCGTTCGATTTCAAACGATTCCGGCGCTTTGATATCTTCCAGGTTAATCCCACCAAAAGTTGGTGCGATATTTTTTACAGTTTCAATAAATTTATCTACGTCCTTGGTATCCACTTCAATATCAAACACATCAATATCGGCGAAGATTTTAAACAAAAGTCCTTTTCCTTCCATTACCGGTTTTGAAGCTTCCGGTCCGATATCGCCCAACCCCAAGACAGCCGTTCCATTGGAAATCACCGCTACCAGGTTTCCTTTGGCCGTATACTTATACACATTGTTTACATCTTTCTCAATCTCCAAACATGGCTCTGCAACTCCCGGTGAATATGCCAGTGCCAGATCGCGCTGTGTTGCATATTTTTTGGTGGGTACTACCTGGATTTTTCCGGGTGTAGGTTTCGCATGATATAATAAAGCCTCTCTTCTTTTGCTGTCTTTATGCATAGTTTTTTATTTTACTAACTCACAAAGATAACGGTATACACATAATTTTAGAAACTTTTAACAGCGAATATTTTAAAAACAATGCACTATTACAGTAAATCAAAAAGCCAAAAAAAAAGCAAGACTCTGATTCACAAAAAGATAAGAAGGAGTAGTATTTAGAATTATTCTTTTAAGAAATTCATGTTGCGGATTAATCCTTCGTATTTGGTTCGTTTTACGGCCGAATCCTTAAAAACTTTCCGGAAGGTTTCATCGGTTATCTCTTCCCAGTCTTTTTTAGAAAAGGACAATATCGATTCATTGGGTTTGAGCAGCGGTTCCTGATGCGGTTTTGAAAAGCGATTCCAGGGACATACATCCTGACAAACATCGCAGCCAAACATCCAGTCGTCGAATTTCCCTTTTACTTCCGACGGGATATTTTCTTTTAATTCGATTGTAAAATACGAGATGCACTTGCTGCCATCTACTACATAAGGCGCTACAATCGCTTCAGTAGGACAAGCATCGATACAGGCGGTACATTTTCCGCAGTGATCGGTTGTTGCATTGTCGTAATCCAATTCCAGATCAACGATTAACTCGGCGATAAAGAAAAACGAACCCACCTGTTTGGAAAGCAGGTTACTGTTTTTTCCGATCCATCCCAAGCCGCTTTTTGCCGCCCAAGCTTTATCCAGAACCGGAGCCGAATCGACAAAAGCCCGACCGGATACTTCTCCGATCTCATTTTGGATAAAAAACAACAGTTCCTTTAGTTTTTCCTTGATCACATGATGATAATCCTGACCGTAGGCATATTTTGAAATCTTATAACTCCCGACGTTCTGTTTGACTTCGGGATAGTAATTCAGGGTTAACGAAATAATACTTTTGGCATCGTCGACCAACAAAGTCGGATCAAGCCGCTTGTCGAAATGATTTTCCATATACCCCATTTTCCCGTTCATTTGGCCATTAAGCCACTTTTCCAGTCGGGGCGCTTCGGCTTCGAGAAACCCGGCACGGGATATTCCACATGACAAAAAACCGAGGCGTTTGGCTTCGGTTTTTATCAATTGGGTATATTTTTCCGTATTATTAATCATGGTTATTAAAACAATCCTCCCTGAATACCGGGACGGGTTTTCCCCAGATGATGGTAGGCTTTTTCGGTTACTTCACGGCCACGTGGTGTTCGGACAATAAACCCTTCCTGAATCAGGAATGGTTCGTATACTTCTTCGATTGTTTCACCACTTTCGGATACCGCTGTTGCCAGTGTTGACAATCCAACCGGTCCGCCTTTAAACTTATCGATAATCGTACTCAGGATTTTATTATCCATTTCATCCAGTCCGTGCGCATCTACATGTAAGGCTTTAAGGGAGAAACGGGCAATTTCCACATCGATTCTTCCATTGCCTTTTATCTGAGCAAAATCGCGGACACGACGTAGCAATGCATTGGCAATACGCGGTGTTCCCCTACTTCGGCCGGCAATTTCGATAGCTGCTTCCATCGTGATTGGCATTTTTAAGATTGACGCACTACGTTGTACAATCGTGGTTAGCAATTCGGTATTGTAATATTGTAAGCGGCTTTGGATTCCGAAACGAGCCCGCATCGGTGCGGTCAGTAAACCGGAGCGCGTTGTCGCACCAACCAATGTAAACGGACTAAGGTTTATTTGTACCGTTCTGGCATTGGGTCCACTTTCGATCATGATATCGATTTTAAAATCCTCCATAGCCGAATACAGGTATTCTTCTACAATGGGACTTAGGCGGTGAATCTCGTCGATAAACAACACATCCCGTTCGTCCAGATTGGTTAACAAACCAGCCAGATCGCCGGGTTTGTCCAATACCGGACCGGAAGTGATTTTGATATTTACATCCAGCTCATTCGCCAGAATATTGGCCAGAGTGGTTTTACCCAAACCGGGTGGCCCGTGGAACAAGGTATGATCCAGTGCTTCCCCTCTAAGATTGGCAGCCTGTACAAACACTTTCAGGTTTTCCAGTACCTGATCCTGTCCGGTAAAATCGTCAAAAGACAACGGTCTTAATTTTTTTTCTAAATCAAGTTCCTCCGGATTGTATCGTTGGTTAGTCGGATCTAAATGCTCATTCATTTGGCAAAGATAGGAAATGTTTGGCTGGGATCAAGCGCATTCTTACTACGCAACAATCGCTTCCCATTCCGGGTGTCTTTTAATATAGGCCGCCACAAAAGGACATAATGGTACCAATGAATAGCCATTATCTTTTATATAGTGAAGTGTTTTCAGAACAATGGCATTGCCAATGCCTTTCCCACCCAATTCGGCCGGAACTTCGGTATGGATGAGGTATATCTTTTTGTCTTTGATTTTATAATCGATAAAAGCGATATGCCCGTCCACTTCCAGTTCGAAGCGGCTTTTCGCTTCATTATTCGCTAGCTTTAAATGATCTTCCATTTTATTTTTTGTTATGGTAATAGGACAAAGCACCAGAGGGGCATTTTTTTATTTGCTCCACAATCTCATCCGAGCCCGCTTTACGTACTTCGATCCAGGGTCTGACTTTAGCCCGGAAAACTTCGGGTAGTCCGCGAACGCAATTTCCGGAATGTTCACATAATTGTTGCTTCCAAACTACGGTAATTTCACCATTGGAATATTCTTTTGGACTTTCCATAATGTCTTGTTTTTGTCTTTATGAAAGTTACAAAAAAAAGCATAATAAAACGCATTTTTCATATATTTATCCCCAATAAATCAACAACAACACATGCAAAAAGAAACCCCAACATTAAAACGGGAATTAAGTCTTCTGGACGGAACCATGCTGGTAGTCGGCTCAATGATTGGTTCCGGAATTTTTATTGTCAGCGCCGGGATTACCCAGAATATCGGAAGTGCCGGATGGCTTATTGCCATTTGGGTTGTATCGGCTTTGATTACTATAACAGCAGCGGTGAGTTATGGCGAGCTAAGTGCCATGTTTCCACACGCCGGCGGACAATACATCTACCTCAAGGAGTCCTATAACAAACTGATTGCTTTTTTATACGGATGGAGCTTTTTTTCGGTTATACAAACCGGTACGATTGCCGCTGTTGGCGTAGCGTTTTCTAAATTTACCGCCTATCTGATTCCGACGGTAAGCGATACCCATATTTTATTTGAGATTGGTACGTTTCAATTAAATGCCGCACAATTGGTTTCGATAGCTACTATTATTTTCCTAAGTTATATCAATAGTAAAGGTGTCAAAAATGGCAAATACATTCAAACGGTCTTTACGATTACCAAGATTGCGTCCTTATTCGGATTGATCCTTTTCGGTTTTATTCTAGCCGCAAAAGCCGAAATCTGGAATGCCAACTGGGCCGATGCCTGGAATGCACAAACGTTTAACAAGGACACCAATTCCTGGGTTGCCATTTCGGGATACACGTTGGTTTCGGCTATTGCCGCCTCGATGGTTGGTTCGTTATTTTCCAGCGATGCCTGGAATGGGGTGACTTTTATTTCGGGTGAAATCAAACGACCGGAACGAAACGTAGGACTGAGTTTGTTTTTAGGCACCCTGATCGTGAGTGTGATTTATATATTGGCTAATGTGATGTATGTGGCCGTAATGCCATTAAACGACATTGCTTTTGCACCATCGGAGCGTGTTGCCGTAGCGGCTTCCCAACATATTTTTGGCGCTACCGGTACGATTGTGATCGCGGTAATGATTATGATTTCGACTTTTGGTTGTAATAACGGATTGATTATGGCCGGATCACGGGTATATTACACCATGGCCAAAGACGGCCTTTTCTTTAAAAAAGCAGCCGAATTAAACAAAGCAAGTGTTCCGGGTTGGGGTTTATGGATTCAGTGTATCTGGGCGTCTTTTTTATGCCTTACCGGAAAGTATGGGGATTTGTTGGATTACGTAATGATCATTGTAATTATCTTTTATATACTGACGATCTACGGTATTTTTATTTTACGTCGCAAAATGCCGGATATGCCACGACCGTACAAGGCGTTTGCCTATCCGGTATTACCGGCATTATACATTATTGTAGCCACTGCTATTTGTGTAGCTTTATTGATCGACCGAACCAGCACCTGCGGTTGGGGCGTATTGATTATGCTCGCCGGAATCCCGGTTTATTACCTTACGAAACAGAAGGAGCGTAAAGAGTAAAGAGAAAAGAACAAAGAGAAAAGAGACAAACCTATCGGAATAAAGTTCTGACAGGTTTTGAAAACAATATTAAAAAAAGCCATCATAATGATGGCTTTTTTTTGATATTATCCTTGCGGTTTTAAAACCAGTGCCGCTTTGTTAAAATCGGCAGCCGCGTTAATTACCTCTCTATAGGACGGATATTCCGAAACAGGATAATTAATATCATTATAAAATTCCTCAATCTCAACAACAAATTGGTTATCAACAATTTTAACATTAGAACTAAACTTAACTATTGTTTTATTCTCACGTTTTAGCTCCTTGTTCTGTATAAAATCCTTATAACTTTCAACGGTGTATCCTTTTGGTATCGTAAACACTATTTTATGTTGGTATTGCTTTGCATAATTGGTTGCAATTGGCTTTTTCCGGGTGGTTTCCTGATACAAGTCGTTTTGCTTTCCAATGACTTTACCAAGATTAACCATCAGATAGTTTCCTGCACTTTCTGTAAAATCGGCTACAGTCTCCGCTTTTAAATTTATCTCAAAAGGTGTATTCGTATAATTGTTCGAAAACTCCTCTGCTTTAAAACCATAATCGTTCAATTTGATTTCCATACCCTCCAAAGCGATATATTTTACAAATTTTTCAATTGCCTCTTTTTCATCATTTACTTTCAATTCCTTAACAAATCCTCTTGTCGCCTGCCCCAAATAACCCGTTGCGGCTATTTTTTTCTCCAGAGTAGCATTTTTACCGTCATTGGTTAATGCGACAACAGTCTCCGTGGCTTTTCGGGTATAATCCGCATTGGTTATCGGAAACTGATGTACTTCAACTTTATAATCTGGTTTCGTTGGATTGCTATAATCATAGACCACTCCTCCTGAGTCTTGTAATTCATATTCCGTAACCGGGCCGTAACTTATATAATCTTCTGTAGGCGTAATGTACTTCTTCGTTTCCGGTATATAGAACACGATCTTATGCGGTACTACACTATAGAATATATCCGGATGCACTATCCCTACAAAACGATCCACGCCAAAAATCAACTTAAACGGAATCTTCATTTGCTGCAATGTTAATCCATAAAGCGACACCATTTCCATACTACTCAACTTCTGCTTTCCTGTCGCCAGTTCCTTAATTTTAGACGCTTCTCCACGCTGTCTGAATTCAAAGTTATCTTTGATATAATTATCCAGAATCGTTAATCGTTCGTCTGTACTTTTCGTAGCATCATCCAGTTTCAAATCTTTTAAGAAGTCTTTCGACTTCCCTTTGGATATTTGTGTTTTATTAAACTTTCTAAATGCCGCGTCAAAAAAGGAGCCCCAGTGTCTAAAAGTCCCTAAGATTGTCGCCTCGTATACAATTTTATTGATCAGCAATGTGTTCTTTGCCTCTTTTTCATATTTATAAGCCGGGATATTTTCGGCAACAAACACGTAGCCACTATTATCTTCCCATTTCGAAAACAAATCGCTTTTATCATATAAAAAACGTACGCCCGGGTTACCGCTAAGCTGGAATTGTGCCCTTAGCAAGGGTACTTCATATTGAAAGATCTCATAGTTGGAAGCAATCGGCACTTCTTTTAAAATATAATAGTACTCCAGAATATCTCCTTCCTCCACACCTTCAAAGACCAATGATTTGATTTTGTCTTCCTCTGTTTCTATAATTTTATCTTCCGACAACACATTTATCGTTCCATTGGGTTTTATAATCCGGGCATGAAAATCTCTTACTTTTAGCGTTAATCCGTTAACGGCGCGCACTTTATTATATTGGTTAATCACATCCTTTTTATTAATCTTCACCGCCATATGCTTCATCATAAAAGAGGAGTAGCCATAGCCTCCCATTCGCAAGTGAACCCAACGATTGTCTTTTAAAACAATAGCGGGAAAATCTTGATATCGTTCCGGTATGGTGTCGAACACAGGCTTTTCGTCCCAGGAATAGTCTTTGATTTTCTGGGCATCTACCTGGAAAACCACAAACAACAAGAGCAATTGTAGCATTAATTTTTTCATGCTTTTTTCAGAATTATAGATTGATTATATTGATTTATAAGTTGATTGACTATATCGTTCCACTGTTGGAAGTTTTCTTTTTCCAACAATAGTGCCGTTGAATACACTTCCTGTTTTACGATTAATAGATTATTTTTTTGGGTGTAGCTGATCTGAAAACCTAATAATTCGTTTTCCTGTTTGTTATTTTTCGGCAAATATTCCACAGTATAGCCTTCCGGAATTTCGATAGTATAGGTAATATCATTATGTTGTTCAAAATCATTTTCAACCGGATATTTCCGTTTGTCGACATCAATCAGAGCACTCTTTAACGGGAAAAACAAAATCGGTTTTACAATTAGTTTCCCCTCGATATTCTTAGCCCAGTTGTCCAACTTTAGTTCATATTCAGCATGCACTGGTGTTGTCTCATACGGTTTGATTGAAGTAGCGACAATTTGGATTTCGGCTTTGTTATTTGTGGCGAGCAAAAGACTTTTCCAGATTTCATTTTCTTTCTGATAATTATTCGCTAGCATTCCGGCTAAGCGCATTTTATAGAATCCGGAAAAGTTGGCTTTAACCTTTCCAATCAAAGCGTTGTCCAATATTTTTAAATCCGCATTCAGGTTTATTCCGTTAGTCTTTTTGTCTATTATCGGTACTTTTTCGATCACATAGCCATCGCCCAATCCAATTAGCGCTTCTTTACCCTGAATCATATCGGTAGGCATAGGGAATTGTGAATATTTACCGGTTGCGTCTAAAAAATATTTCTTTCCATCCAGTTCCAGACAGGTGATCATGTGATTGTCCGCCAAAGGTGACGGCAATTCTTTGTAGGTATAATTTCGCTGACGTGTTCCAATCCATGTTACATACGATTTAAGTCCGGCATAACGCAACAGCTCATTTGTAATGTTAGCCATATCTTTACAGTCACCATATTTACGGGTAAAAACCAAAGCAGCATCTCTCGGAACAAATCCCCCCATTCCGTCTTCGTAGGCCACGTAATGCAGGTTTTCCTGTACCCAATCGAATATTGCTTTTGCTTTATCGTAATCGGATGTTTTCCCTTTAATTAACGCTTCTGCTTTTGCTTTAACAGCCGATTGATCCGACTTATTCATATCCTTAACCAGAGATCGATACCAATTGTACAGGTTGTCAGAATTTCCGAGCATTTCCTCTTTCTTTCCGTTAACCGTATAATTATTGATATAATACACTATATGTGGCACAACATACGATGTTCCCGGCATGTCTTCTTCCGGTTCAAAAGCCGGAACATTCTTCATCTCCCAGGTATATAGTACCGTATCACCTTCCGTTACTTTATTGAAAACAATTTTATCCCGATCGTAACCAAACAGGCTGTACCCAATCTCAACTGATTTCGGGCATTTAATCGTTAACTTGGCGGATTCGACTTCAATCGTATTCTGAAAATAAAAACCATCCAGCAATTTTGGCTCATAATACTCTTTTTTATACTTCAGATTGAGTAGTGAATTATCCTGAACATTAAGAAAGTGAATCGTTTTCTTTTTGTAATCGCTATGAAAAATATTATCCAGAAACACATCCGAAGTAACAGCCGTGCTATTGGAATAGTTCTTATTGGTTGCTAAAATAGTTGTATTTGCCGTGAGTCCGTTGATATCGCTAAAAGAGTCATACGAAACACTTTCAACCGTATGTTGTCTTTCTTTAGCTTTAGCAACAAGCTTACTATAGGTTACTTCATTTTCTATTCTTAGTTTCTTATCATTCCGTATGGTGACCGACTCATTGTAATAGATATACTTTGATTTATTGTTCTGTCCCCAAAGCGGAGCCGATAGCAAAAGCAATAGCAAACAATGCAATATTCCCTTCATCAGATAAAAATTAATGACACATAAAAAAGCCTTCCCGTTTGGGAAGGCTTTTGCAAACATATATATAATATTCAAATAATCCTAGTGGTGTAATTGTTCTTCACCTGGCTTCATTGGTACATTCTGAGGAACGAAATCTTCATCATGTCCTGGTTTGCTATAGTCATATGACCATCTGTAAACTTCAGGAATTTCACCTGGCCAGTTACCGTGAATGTGCTCAACCGGAGTAGTCCACTCTAATGTGTTCGATCTCCATGGGTTTTGCGTAGCTCTTTGTCCTTTGAAGATACTATAGAAGAAGTTCCATAAGAATACCAACTGGAATGCAGCTCCGATTAAAGCGAACATTGTGATTAGTACGTTAACATCTGCTAAATCATCAAATAAAGGGAAAGCGGTGTTGGTATAGTAACGTCTTGGAAGACCTGCCATACCGATAAAGTGCATTGGGAAGAAAACTCCGTACGCACACACTGCTGTTACCCAGAAGTGGATGTAACCTAAGTTTTTGTTCATCAT